>CAZCPK010000143.1:0-2649 GCA_964500755.1 uncultured Anaerolineales bacterium | reverse complement strand
CCGTGCCGAAGAGAATAATAGTCAAGACCAGTGCGACGATAAACATCAGCCAGGCCAGGGTCGCACCGTATCCCATGTTGAAAAAGGTGAACGACTGCTTATAGAAGTAGACCATGTAGAAGCGCGTCTTCCCCTCGGGGTAGCCGGTACCGGCGTTTAGCACAAAAGGAGCCAGGAAATACTGCAGGGAGCCGATGACGCCCAGAACCAGCTGATAGAAGATGACAGACGTGATCATGGGAATGGTGATGCGGAACAACCGTTGCCACCAGTTCGCGCCGTCAATCTCTGCCGCCTCGTAAAGCTCGGTCGGCACACTCTGCAACCCGGCCAGGAAGATAATCATAGCATTGCCGACACCCCACAAGCCGAACATTGTGTAAGCAAAATAGACCAGGTCGGGATCGGCGAGCCAGCGTAATCCATCTGTGCCGGTGGCCTGGATGCCGATGAAGCGCTCGATCAGTATATTAATCCAACCGGTGTGTTCGTTCAGCACACCGCTCCAGATCAACACCGTCGCAACCAGGGGGATCATGGTCGGCATATAAAACAACGTGCGGTAGAGATTTTTGCCGATCACGTTCTTCGAGTTGAGGAGAATGGCCAGAAAGAGCGCGAAGCCCAAACCGATGGGGAGAGAAATAGCGGAAAAGTGTAGAGTGCGCCTGAAAGATAGCCACACTTCTTTATCCGCAAACAAGGCCCGCTGCCAGTTCTGGAGCCCGATAAACGTGGCCTCATCAGGAACTGCGGGATTGAACCGCAATAAAGAGAAGCCAAAAGAGGCGATCATCGGCAACAGGTAGAAGAGCAAAAAACCGATGATCCACGGGCTGAGAAAGAGCAGGCCCCACAGGGCTTCCTTCTTTTGCGCCTTTGTCATCGGAGTACGGAGTTTCTTTTTGATTTTCTTAAACATCTTTACCTCGAATCTCACCTTTGGCCTGACCCACAGGGGCCAGGCCAAAGGTTGACGGACGACCTCTACTCCTCTGGTTCGTCGATGTGCGCGTCAAAGATACGCTGCAGATCAGCCTGGAGTGCGTCAACTTCTGCGTCGAAGTCCGCGTCAGGCGTGTTCGCCAGGTAGTCCCAGAACTCGTTGTAACGGTCCGTGGACTCCTGGAAGGAGGGCATCCAGCTCTCGTGGTTGGGGTTGTCGGCGTAAGGCATGGCTTCCACGACAACGTCCCAGTTGATATCCTTGTCGGGGAAGTTCTCCGCGCCGTAGGTCTCAAAGTACTCATCCTGCATGGAGAGGCGCGCCGGCATACCGCCGTAGATGTTGAGCAGTGTGGCCGAGGTCTCAGGGCTGAGCAGGTAGGTCAGCACTTCAAAGGCCGCCTCGTGGTTCTCGCTGCGCTGGAGAATGCCGAAGGTATCAGCGTGCATCTTTGCCGTGATCTCGCCCTCGTAGGAAGGCGTCGCGGCCAGATTCCAATCGAAAGGCACATCGCCCAGCGCCCAGGGCGCCACGTACCACATATGCATGTGGATCATCGCCAGGTTGCCGGAAGAGAAGGGGCCGCCGGGGCCTTGCAGGAAGTCAGCGCCGCCGTAAGGGCCATTGGGGATGAAGTAGTCTTCCCACCAACCCTCGTACGTCCACTTCCAGGCATCGTACCAAGGCTCCGGGATCTGCGCGTTGCCGTCCTCGTCCACCAGCGATCCTGCACCGAAGAAGGTACCGATACCCCGAGGGTCGGTCCACTGGTTCATCCAACCGAACTGCACGATGTTCTCGGGATCGAAGTCGGGACTGGTAGCGTCCTGGCCGTTGACATCCACGGTGAGGAACATCGACAAATCGCGCAGCGTGTCCATATTCCAGGGCTGCTCGTTGCCGTCAGCGTCCACGTAGGGCTCCCCGTGCTCGGTGGGCGGATAGGTTACGCCAGCCTCATCGAAGAGGTCGGCGTTGTAGATGACGAAGGAGGGGAAGATGGCGAAAGGAATACCCAGCTGTCCCTCTTCTTGCACG
This sequence comes from uncultured Anaerolineales bacterium, assembly GCA_964500755.1. GTDB lineage: Bacteria > Chloroflexota > Anaerolineae > B4-G1 > SLSP01 > G713. Next base: position 665 of record CAZCPK010000143.1, on the reverse strand, counting down.
TGGTAGAAATCCACCATCGCGGGATCGAAGTCGCTCAAATCGTAGTCGTATTCTTCGATCATGGGATCCAGGTCGAGCCACGCGCCCTTGAAGCTGTCGCGGCCGCGGATGCCCACCGGACCGACGATGTCGGGCGCATTGCCGGCGGCAATCTGCGTCGCCAGCGTGTCATAGGCCACATCATTATCCACGATCTCCAGGACCAGCTCGATCTCGTCCTGCGAGGCGTTGAACTCATCCACCACAGCCTGCTGCGGCTCGAAGGTGGGCTCATCGGAGCCGGCACCCAGGCCAACAAACCATCGAATCCGAACCTTGTCTCCGGCCGGTTCGGCAGCTTCTGGCTCCTCAGTGGGCTCTTCAGCCTCTTCTGTGGGCTCTTCAAACACTTCTTCCTCGACAGCGGGCTCGTCTAGCGCCGGCGTCTCCACAGGCGCCGGTTCACCACAGGCGCTAAAAATCAAACTGAGTACAATCAACACACTACCTAGGGTTAAAAGTCTTCTAGACATCTCACTCCTCCAGTTAGATGTTATGGAATTCTGATCAGCTACATATCAAGATCACTACACAATGGTTCCCGAACACCTCCTTTTGTACGTATAACAAGGACTCTGGTGAAAAAAGCCTGTTTACCGCAGAGATCACAGAGAGCATAGAGAAAA
>CAZCPK010000142.1:0-9228 GCA_964500755.1 uncultured Anaerolineales bacterium | reverse complement strand
TGGTGGTCATCGCCATCGCGCTGGTCTGGATCACTCCTTCGTTTGGAGTTGTCATCAACTCCTTCCGTCCGGGGCAGGCGATGCGATCCAGCGGCTGGTGGACGATCTTTACCAGCCCCTTTGATTTCACCCGGTGGACGCTGGAGAACTACGAGACGGTCCTGGAGAGCCAGGGACTGGCGCGCGCCTTCCGCAACAGCCTCCTCATCGCCATTCCAGGCACGCTCTTCCCCATCCTGATCGCCGCCACAGCCGCGTACGCTTTCGCTTGGATGGACTTCCCGGGCCGGCGGCTGCTCTTCTCCATCGTCGTGGGGCTGCTGGTGGTGCCGCTGCAGATGACCTTCGTCCCCATCTACACAGTCTTCACCAAGTTGGGAATCAACGGCACTTTCCTGGCCATCTGGCTGGCGCACACTGGCTACGGGCTGCCTTTCGCCGTCTACCTGCTGCGCAACTTCTTCGGCTCGCTACCCAGCGAGCTCTTCGATTCGGCCTTCCTGGACGGCGCGTCCTTCTTCACCGCCTTCCGTTACGTCGCGCTGCCCTTATCGGTGCCCTCACTGGCTTCTTTGGCCATCTTCCAGTTCCTATGGGTCTGGAACGACCTGCTGGTCGCGCTGATCTACCTGGGCGGCACGCCCAGCGTGGCCCCGTTAACGGTGCGGGTCGCCAACCTGGTCAATTCATTGGGGGCCAACTGGTACCTGCTCCCGGCGGCGGCTGTCGTCTCCATGATCCTGCCCCTGATCGTCTTCTTCGCGCTACAGCGCTTCTTCGTCCGCGGCATCCTGGCCGGTTCGGTGAAGGGAGCGGCGTAAAGGCAAAGCGCCCTCCATTGTTGAGTAGGGAGGGCGCGTCCGCACGAATCGCGCGCGTCAGGTGCGCAGTTCTACAACGTCGCCGTCGTGCAGAACGTGGTCGCGGCCCACCATCTGACCATCGTGAACGCCGTGCCCCCAGATGCGGGCGGATTTCAGCTGCTCCAGAAAATCCCGGTGGACTTTGGCCGCGAAATCCTCCACGGACCCGCCACGCGCCATGACGAACGGCGCCTGCAGATCGGCCTCGCCGCCCGGCGGCTTGGCGTAGATGCGCACGATCTCCAGACGATCGAAGACCGTCGCCCGCATCCGCTCGAGGTTGCGCCCGGTCTCGATGGAGAGGGGGAGCATCGGCCACGGTTCGTCCAGCAGCTCCTGCAGTACCTGGAAATCCTCCGCCATTCCCTCATCGTCGCACTTATTCACCAGAATCTGCAGCGGCACGAAGGTAAAGTGCCCCCGGCTGGGATCGTAGCGATCACGCCACCGACGTGGCACGATATGATACTCCTCCAACAACGCCAGGCTCGTCTCCAGTTGCTCGATGGGAAACGCCTGCAGATCGAGCAGCAATAGCATCAGGTCAGCACGGCGAATCAGCGCCATCATCTGCGGTTCGATGTACTCCTCGTCGAGCGGTGGCGTATCGATCAACTGAATCTGCACGTTCTCAAAAGGCATCATACCGGGCGTGGGCGTCCAGGTCGTGTAAGGATAGCGTTCAACCTCGGGCTCCGCGTTGGTCAAGCGCGCCACCAGGGAGGATTTCCCGACGTTCGCCGGCCCAATGACGACGACCTGTCCCGCGCCCTCGCGCTCAATGTTATAGACGGACTCCTGCCGACTCGGGCCCTTCTGCTTCTTTGACGTATCTTTAAGACCGGATATCTTTCGACGGAGATCCGCGCGTAGATGATCCGTCCCCTTGTGCTTGGGCACGATGCTCATCATCTCCTGGAGGTAACGGATCTTCTCCTCGGGGCTCGTCGCCCTGCGATATTGCTCCTCGACAGTGTAATAATTAGGGGGAAGGTTCGTTGGCATATCCCGTACTCATTTCTTATGATCTATGACTAAAGCGTACCCCATCGCCCTCGAAAAATGCATGATCACGCTGGCGCATGGTTCAAGGGTAGGCTAGAAAACGCTTTTGTCAAACGAGTCGTCTTGGTGATGCTTCATAGGTCCGCTCCCCTTCCTCAGATCCAGCATTGACTCTACGGAAAAAAGGCTCAGCTAACTGGACTTTGCCGGGTAGTGGAGTGAGTAGCCCTAAAACTAGTGCATCAGGCTACGCTAGTGGGTCTCATCGAACCTCTTCTGCAGTGTGACAGGAAGCGTGTGGCAAACGTTGCCTATGCATCCGGCAAAACCCCAAAGAGCCACCATTTTCTATCTCGACAATCTCTGTAGGCTCAGCGGTGAGAGGTAGGAAATCGTTTGAGTTGTTCGCTGAATGAGGGACCAACTAACTCCCAACACTTTACAACGAAATCCAGCACTAAAAATAACGTATGCCATAGCCAAGGAGAGCAGCGCCTTGTTATACTAGCTACAGTTACCCGGAATAACGTTGCCTTCCTCGGCGCCATGAGAGGAAAGGCATACAGCTCCCGGTAACACGGATCGGAGAATTATTCGGGACTCGATAAAAATGTGTGCTGCGTTATATGAGGAGGCACTATGAATTTCGACGAATTTGTGGGAGAGGTACAACATCGTGCACGCCTGGCTTCCGAAGGTGAAGCCATACGGGCGATTTCCGCGACGTTTCAGGCGCTAGGGGAACGCCTATACGGCGGTGAGGTGGAAAATCTGGCCGCCCAGCTGCCGCGCGAGATCAGCGCGTATCTGCAGACGGCCCAGGAACAGACCAGCTATTCACTGGACGAGTTCTTTGAGAAGGTCGCCGAGTACGAGGAGCTCGACCTCCCGGAGTCCGTCCACCACACCCGTGCGGTGATCGACGTTATGCAAGACGCGGTCTCCGCCGGAGAGATGCGGGACGTTCGCGCGCAGCTCCCAGAAGAATACGATGCTCTCTTCGAGGCCGGGAGTACCGGAGACCTCAACATTTAGCGAGAGCAAGCGCCAAAGCCCCCGGTCACTGGCTTGGGGCTTTCCCTCGTCGAGGTCGCTTCGCGCCACACCACCGTTGATCCAAATACAGGAGTGTCAGCATGACGGATACCAAAGTCGTACGGCTTTCCGCTGTTGAGGAAGAGATACGTCAGAGAACAACCTTGCCGCTTCGCGACTATCGTGAAGCCCTGGGCCACGAGCTCGTCTTCGGGGAGGGACGGGTCGATGCCGAGATGCTCTTCGTGGGAGAAGCGCCGGGACGACAAGAGGCCGAGACCGGCCGCCCCTTCGTCGGCTCTGCGGGTCAACGGCTCGACGAGCTCCTGGAATCCGTCGGCATCAAACGGGAAGCGGTCTACATCACCAACGTGGTCAAGGATCATCCCCCCGGCAATCGCGATCCCCACATGGGCGAGATTGAGGCGTATGGCCCCTACCTCTGGGAACAGCTCAAAATTATCGAGCCCGAGGTCATCGTCACCCTGGGCCGTTTTGCCATGGATTACGTTCTGGAACGCGTCGAGGCACCCGAGGCGGGCAAGAAAATCACGGTCCCGCGACGATGGTCCCCCCTACCATCCAGCCGCCACCTTCTACAACCGCAAGCTACAAGAGACGATGGAGGCGGATGTGCAGGTACTTGCCCAGCTGACAGAGGAAAGCTAACGGACGTCGAGGCGCGCGTCACGCCGGATAACGTCCAGCAACGCTTCCGGGCGCTCCTGTTGCACGACGTGGCCCGCGTCTGGGATCGTGAGGAAGCGGGCCGAGGGTTGGACGTCAAGAAGCGCTTCGCCGCTCGTCGGATCAGCGATGGCGTCTTCTTCTCCGAAGAGGACCAGGGTGGACACATCAAGCGCAGCGAGCCGTTCCTTCAGGCCCCGCTGCTGTCTCGGCAGCCACGTGACCAGGTGACGGAGCGTGCCCAGGTAGGCCCGCCGCTGATGCTCGCTGCGCACGCGCTGATTGACCCGCTGGAAGAGAAAGTCGCGGTCGGCCTCAGGCAGCGCGTCCAGGTCGGCGTAATAGGGTCGCAACGAGTCGTAGGCGGCCTGCGGATCGCGTTGCAGGCGACTGTAGAGCCCCTCTCCTACGCCGGGGATGAGGAAGAGCAGGAGCGATAGATCGAAGCGCTGCCCAGTCGCGTAGAGGACGCCACCAATCAGGACCGCGCCCCGGACCCGCTCCGGATGTCGCAGCGCAATGACGTGGGCCAACATGCCGCCCAGGGAGTTACCGATCAACGTGGCGCGCTCAATCCCCAACGTATCCAGCAGCCCCAGCAGCGTTTCGATGTGTGCTTCTATAGCGTAGCTGTCAAGCGGATCGCTACGCCCGAAGCCGGGGAGATCCGGGACCAGCACGCGCTGCTCCGCCGTCAGCGGCTCGACGACGTGACGCCAGCTGTCGGCTTCATCCCCGAGCCCGTGAATCAAGACGAGCACCGGAGCGTCTTCGGGCCCGGCATCGTAGAGGAAAAGCGAGTGATTGCTACGGGCCAACGATAATTGCTTCGCGTAAGGTGCAAGATCAGGCCAGGGTTCCATCTTCACACTCATCCGGTCGACTCCTTATAGGCTAGTTTCTCATCATCCTCCTCATTATAAGCCGACCGGGCGCTTTGTCGAAACATTCTCGCCCGACGGGCAAACGAAGCGGTTCTGAGGCTTTCCAGGGCTTCTCAGCGCCTCCCTGCGACGTTTGCTCCAGTCATCAACCCCGACTTCGTTTGCCTTGCTCTCGCTTACGGGCGTTGTGAGGCAGCAAGGCCGTTTTCGTTCGTCGACGCGCTTCGAAATCCCCCGACGCCAGCGACAAACCGGCGCCGGGCAATCTGCTACGTCGCAGTAACCGGGTCTAGTCACCGCGTAACAGCTTACCAAAGCCCAAGAGGACGACGATCAGCAGCACGATGGCAAAGACGCCCTCGAAGTCCAGGCTGTTGAGGACGTTGGGAGGAAGGCGGGTGGGCAGCAAGGGCCAGATGGCCCAGAGCATAAAGAGCATGACCATGCCCAGCACCAGGATTGCAGAGAGCACAAACCATTCGCGAATCCACTTCAACATCGCAGCACCTCCTTGGTGAGTCTCTTTTCCGTCTCTATCTATTACATGCAAGTGGGGACGAAAAAGTTCACACAATTTTCGGTAACTGCGGCGAATGCAGACCTCGAAGCGAGTCGGCAGGCGAAAACGGCCTCGATACCTTACGGCGTCGCTTCATCTGTTCAAATTTTCCCTCTCTCATTGCACAGAACATCTCCTTCATCAGCACAAGGCTCATTCTTCATTAGATCCCGAGAGCCTCTTCGCCACCTCTCAAGCCGCGTAAACTGCCTTTTCATCCAAACAGAAACTCTAAGAAAGTTCTAAACCTCCTCGCGAAAAAAGGATTAATAATAAAGGTAGCGAATTATGGAGCAAGAAGTCCCATCGTCAACGACTTTTTCCCTTGATCTTGCCACTTTTAACTTATTTTCGCAAGGAGACATACAATGATGCCACGAAAAAAGAATCTATTGGGTGTGATCATTGCGGTAGCCCTGGCCTCTCTCATGGTGAGCGCCGTGCTGGCTTACCTGGACCGAACCGTCCTGGAGGGCTACACCTTCGATCTCGTTGCATACACCGCAGCCGGAGACCGGAGCACGTGGGCGTACGCGGTCACCGCAGGCGAGCTGATGCAGTCGAGTGACTTCAGGATTCAGGGCTTGCCCAGTCATTGGAGCCTGGGCATCGGAAGCTGTTACACAATTGTTGCGCCTCCCGAAGGCAGCCTCTACACTACGCCACTTGAGGGCTACGAATGCGGGACCACGTATACGTGCACGCAGGGTACCTATACAATACGTTACGCCGCCGGCCTGGAGGGCTCCACCGCACTCACGGACGGCATTAAATTCGAGACAGAGGTAGAGGAGCTGGTCTTCAATAACCTGACGCAGGTCTTCACGTTCACAATAGAGAAAGCGCCTAATCAGGATTTGCGCATCGGCGACACCTACGTAGATCTGAGAACCGGCGATGACCTCTATCCCGGGGAGATCCGGGGACCGGTCTGCGCGCCCAACGCCGTCGCCATCACCGCGCTAGAGGCCCGGGGGCACGCAACGTGGGCCATCATCGGAGTTGTGGGACTGATCACGCTCAGCGTAGGCTGGCGTGTACGTCCTCGCAACAGATGAGATAGGATCAAGATCCACGCGCCACTTATCGATCCCAGCACGACGCCCGTGCTTATTATCCTTCACGACACTTTCGCGCCCAGAAGATGGCCCGCTCAGAAGCGGTCGTGTACGAGGCACCGGTCCGGTCGCCGTAGAGCCGAAGGATCTCAAAGCCGTGGCGCTCCAGCCAGGTCCGCACCTCATCCGTGCTGACCGGGTGCTTCTGCTGAACATACGTCGACGTCACCACCTCACCGTTCGGCAGCGTCACGACCACGCGCCGGCGAAATCTCGCCAGCCGCGCCCGCACGTCATACCCGACGGTCACCAGCGTTTCCTCAACCCGCGCCCCGTCGCGACACGTTCCACTGAAGACCCGGCGGACGACGCCCGTCTCCTGCCAGGAGGGATCGAGGGCGCCTTCCATGTGATCATTGTCGATATAGACGTACCCGCCGGGATTGAGGGCCTCGGCGGCAAAGGCCACACAGCGCTCCTGCTCCTCCGGCGTCGCCAATTCGTAGAAGCAGTTCCCGCTCAGAATCACCAGGTCCATGCCGTCAGGCCACGGCGCTGCGGTCACGTCCGCCTCGCTCAGTGTGACACGGCCCTGTACCGCCGGAGAGAGGCGCTGCACCTTGGCGCGCGCCCGGTCCAGCATGTGGCCCGACTGATCCAGTCCGGTCAGGATATGTCCCTCGCAGGCCAATGGGATAAGGATGCGGCCCGTTCCGCAAAAAGGCTCCAGGATACGGAGGGGTGGCGTCTCTCCCAGCAAGCGGCGAAGCAGCACGACGTCCTCCGTGTGCGCCTCGACCTGATCGTAGACCTCCGCAATATGCGCGTCGGCGTTGTACGAGTTATGTTGGTTGTAGCTCACGTGTCGTCTCCTCACCAGCGACATCCACCGCCCGGTGACCTGTGATAATGGATTGTAAAGTAAATCCGACACCCGAGACTAGAATCCCCACAAAAAGATAGCCCAAAATCTGAATAAGCGGCGTCCCCTGCAGGGGAAAGTTATACTCCCAATAGCCCAGCGTCGACATAATCACCTCGTTGGGGACGCCCACGATAGCGAAGGCCGCCACGTCCAGCAGTCGCTCCACCCGCACATCACCGCCCTGACGTGCGGCGTAAACGCGCGTCGCGAGTGCGTGCGCCAGATGCGTCACCACTCCCCAGCCCGCTATGACGAGCAAGGGCACGTCCCGCCAGAGCATCGGCCCCAACGCAGGACTGTAGTCCCAGCAGAATTCGAAACAGATCTCGTTATAGAGACCGAAGATCAAACCACCCAGCAGGTAGCCCGGATACCAGCGCTTCCCGATAAGACGAGAGAGCATCAACAATCCCGCCGTAAGTGAGTAAAACATCACCGTTTGCATTGACGTACCCCCCCGATCCACCTGTTTCCGCGGACAATAGTCAAGGTAAAAAGCAGGACTCTTGAGCCTAACCCTTATCTATGAGGTAAACAGCCTCATTATACCAGGGACTCAAAACTCGATAAACTGAAGGTACGAGGAGGGCAAACAAAACGATTCTGAGGCTTTTCAAGGCCTCTCAACGCCTCCCTGCAGCGTTTCTGCCCAAGGCATCACCCTCAATCGTCCGCCTCACTCTCATCTACAGGCGGGGCGAGGCATCGAGGCCGCCTTCACTCACCGATTTTCTTCAAAATCCGGCAAGAAGACAAATTTGCCTAATTCTACAAGTGGTATTATAATTGCTTCAGGTAGCGTCAACGTAAGGTCTGTAAGCATCCGCACGTGAGGCGGCAAAGTGCAAGGACAGACCGCGTTTACCCTAATCGCAGCCTGCATTACCATGAATCAAGTCATGACACCAGGAGGGTACTCATGAAACCCATTCATCTTAACGTGGACGGCTACGTCATCCGCAGCCTGAAAACAGAACACCCCGATGAACGTGCCGTAGCCTACCGGCTCCGCTACCGGGTTTTTGTGGAGGAACTGGGTTGGCTCGAGCCTAGCAAGTTCTCCACGCCTGAAGAGGAAGATGCTTATGATCCCCATGCGCATCACGTCGGCGTTTTTAACAAGACCGGACGTCTCATCGGATATGTACGTTTCCTTCCCCCCGATCAACCGTTTATGTTGGAGGAAGAGTTCAGGAATCTGTTGGACGGCACGTCGCTCCAGAAGGACGATCGAACCGTGGAGATCTCCCGGTTAGCCACCGTCTCGTGCGACGGCCTACCCGGACAAGGTCCGTCGATCCCCATGCTGCTCTACAAGGGCATCTACCACTGGCTCCACGCCAACGAGATCTTGCACGCCTACATGGTAGTGGAAGAGCGTTACCACCGGCTCCTGGAACTCGCGGGGATGCCCCTGCGCAGGATCGGACAACGGCATGAATATCAGCCGGGCACCGTGACGGTGGCGTTACACATGGACGTCGCCGAGACGAGGGCCGTGCTGGACCGAGATAATCCAAATTTTCTCCATTGGCTGGCCTCTCCACACTACGTGCCCATTCAGGCCAGGCACGGTTAGAGTTTACCCCGGCGGCATTTGGGGTTATACTGACGATCAAAGGATAAGACGGAGGTATGACACGTGACGTATTCTTTGACTCGCCGGCAGCTTCTCAAGATTATCACGACAGGCGCAGCCACGGCCCTGCTCGCACCGCGTCTACACGCCCGCGCGCACTATTCCACGGCTCTCCCCTTGCCACCCCATCCCGGGGACGGCAGCAGGGCCTGGACCTGGATGGGGCGCATTATCCACCACACGGTCTTGTACGCAAAGCCCGACACCGCGTCAGAACGACGTTCCACACTCAACCGAGACGAAAGTGTTCGTCTGATTGGACAGCTCCGCGCGCCCTACAGCGCGCACAATGATCTCTGGTACCGCACGCTGCTGGGCTACGCTCCCTCGGCGTGGGTCCTGCCCGTGCGCGTCTACCCACCGCAGCCTTTTCTCGCCGACGTGGGGGACTGGGGCTTCTGGGGACAGGTGAGCCAGATTTACACGGCAGCGCGAGTCGCGCCCGACATCAACGCGGCGCAGAAATACCGCATCTACGGCGGCACCGTCTACCACGTCGTCGACGCGGCGCAGGACGATGCCGGGACGGGCTGGTACAAGATCGTCGACGATTACCCCCCCGGTCAGATCAGT
>CAZCPK010000141.1:0-9293 GCA_964500755.1 uncultured Anaerolineales bacterium | reverse complement strand
TTGCCCAACATGGGGACACTTGATGAGACGCAAGTAAGGAAAGTGTAAACTTAACTAACCGGGAAAATGAACCATCTCAAGCGTTTGACCAATAATCCTTTCATGACTATACTAAATCTAAAGAAGTCCTGTACGCTAACCGCAGAGTTTGATAACCATCCATTGAGAGTCTCTAAGGAGGCATATCTATGACCAAGTTGACTGAGATTGAAGGTATTGGTGCGGTCTATGCTGATACGTTGCGCGAGATGGGGATCACGACGACGGAGGCGCTGCTAGAAAAAGGCTCAACTCCCGCTGGGCGTAAGGAGCTGGCCTCGACGACGGGACTTAGCAACAAGCTGGTGCTGAAGTGGGTCAATCGCGCCGATCTCTTCCGGATCACCGGCATCGGCGAGGAGTACGCTGACCTGCTGGAGATTGCGGGCGTCGATACCGTCCCGGAGCTGGCGCAGCGGAACCCCGAGAATCTACATCAGAAGATGGCGGAGGTCAACGCGGAAAAGGAGCTCGTCCGCCGCTTACCCGGGCTGAAACAGGTGCAGGATTGGGTCGCGCAGGCGAAGGAACTGCCGCGAAAGATCACGTACTGAGTTTGAACATATCGCCCCCGGTTTTCTCACCGGGGGCGATTTCTCTATCCGTATATGGTTTGCTTACCAACGCCGGCTATCCGCCGAAAAAGTGAGCCAGCGCCATGAAGATGGACGAGCCCAACAACATCCCCGCGAGGGTCTGTTTTAGGGTATGACGGCGTAGTTTGACTCGTGACCACGCAATGAAGGGGACGCTCAGGGCCAGGTATAGTCCGGTCGGTCCGATCAGGCGCAAAATCATCGTCGCCACGCCCGCCGCCGTTGACGTGTGGACGCTGATCTTCCAGCGTAAGGTGATGAGCAGGATGAAGAGCATCTGCAAGAAGGCCGCGGCGGAGATAAGCGGCAGCGGTTCCGGGGCGCTGCCCAGCCAGGTCAGCAGCCACGCGACAAATTGTCCGCTGACCGAGATGATAAAGGGGCGCGAGCGCTGCTCGCGCAGCTGCACGTCCAGGTCGGTGACCTGCTGCGTCTTGACCAGCCAGATCAGGTAGCCGATCGGCAAGAGTAGCGTAAGCCCGACGTAGAGCGCAACCCATCCCCAAATACCAGGGTGCGGGCGGTTGAGCGCGATCAAGGCAATGCCCAACAGAGACATGACCGGTGGACTACCAAGTTGGGAAATGTAGTGCGCGACGTGTTCACTCGACGTTCTAGGCCGCAGAACGGCATCTATTTTTTCTTCTTGTTGTAGTTGACTTGATTCCATGCTACTCTCCCCCTGCATCGTACTCCATTGCTACGCCTCATTATAGCATGTTCCCGTCCAGACTCTGCCTGTGATTCGAAGCCGGTCGGCGTGCTTGTGATTCGAAGCGGATCAGCGAGGAAGAACGACCTCAACGCCTCGTAATGCCCCTAGCCGAGCGCAAGTAAGATGAAGCCGGGGTTGATGACCTGGGTAAGCGTCGCCAGGAGACGCTGAGCGACCGTAGAGGACCTTGGAACCGCTTCGTTTGCCCCTGCCCAGGCGAAGTTGTGCTTGTCCGTCTACATGTTAAACTATAGAGGTTGTAAGGGCCGGTAGGTAGTTGAGGAGTCAAGGATGACAACAACAACGGCGCAAGTCAACTCGGTCTGTCGTGAAGAGCAAGCTGCCCCCCGCGAGCGCTGGGCCTGGTATCTCTATGATTTTGGGAACTCAGCCTACGCGGCGGTCGTGCTCCTGGCGGTCTACTCCCGCTATTTCAAGGATCAGGTAGTCGGTGGTGCGCAGGGCTCCTGGCTGTGGGGGCTCTCGGTGAGTCTTGCCATGCTGGTGGTGGCGATCAGTTCGCCGGTTTTGGGCGCCATCGCCGATTTCTCCGGGACCAAAAAGCGGTTTCTCCTCTTCTTCACCTCGATGGCGGTGGTATTTACAGCGATGCTCTTTTTTGTCGGCGAAGGGAACGTTCTGCTCGGCATGCTGCTCTTTATCCTGGCCGAGACAGGCTATCGCGGCGCCCAGGTCTTTTATAATAGCTTACTGACCGAAATCGCTGCCCCGGAGGAGATGGGACGAGTCTCTGGTATCGGTTGGGCTGTCGGTTCGGCCGGTGGCATTCTTTGTCTCCTTCTGGTGCTGCCGCTCATTATGCTTTTCGAGGGCACGCTTATTGTGCGCATTTCCTTCATTATAACGGGTCTCTACTTCGCGGTCTCCACTATCCCGCTTTTCCTCTGGCTGCGTGAGCGCGCGGACGGACGGCCGTTGCCTGAAGGCGAGAATTACGGGAGTCTGGGTTTTCGGCAGACACTCGCGACACTTCGCACCGTCAAGAGTTACCGTGAGTTCATCAAATTCATCGTTGCGTTCCTGATCTGCAATGGCGGCGTGATCATGGCCCTGAACTTCGCAGCCATCATTGGCAACGTGCTCTTTGGGATGGGCCAGGAGGATCTTATTATCTTCGTCATCCTGGTGCAGGTGACCAACGTCTTTGGCGCCTACGCCTTTGGCGCGCTGACCGAGAAACTGGACGTGAAGCGTTCGCTGATGCTCTCCCTCCTGATGATGGCCGGCGTGGTGATCTGGATGTTCTTTGCCCGCACCGTAACCGTCTTCTACGTTATCGGCGCGCTGGCGGGCTTCGCCATGGCTGGCGTGCAGTCGGTGAGCCGGGCCATGGTGGGCGTGTTGATGCCCCAGGAGCAGAGCGCTGAGTTCTACGGCTTCTTCGCCGTCGCCGGCCGGACCTCTTCCTTTATTGGTCCGGTCGTTTACGGGGCGGTGGCGAAGTGGGGCGCTCAGTACTACGAATCGCTGGGAAGGGCGCCCCAACTTGCCGAGCAGATGGGACAACGGTGGGGTATTCTCTCCATCGCTGCGTTCTTGCTTCTGGGCTCGCTCTTGATGTTTGGCGTGAATGAGCACCGCGTGCGTGCGTCCGCCGCGCACTCACGTCTGCAATCTTGAGGACGAAAAATATGTCCACCTCCGATTTCGAGAAGGAATTTCCGTATCCGCGCCGTCGACTGGCGCGTGGTATCCTGAAGCGGGTGGCGCGATTGGCCCTCGCGGTGCTCACCGACCTGGAGATTCAAGGGCAGGAGAACTTGCCCGAGGGCGGGCCTCTCCTGGTCGTCGCCAATCATTTCAGTTTCATCGATCCAGTGCTGATGATCCGGGTCGTACCCTGGCCGTTGGAATTCGTCGGCGGCTTCCAGCTCCCCAACGCGCCGCCTGTGGTGCGAGGGCTGCCCAAGCTCTGGGGCTACTACCCGGTCTACCGGGGGACCGGCTCGCGGCGCGCATTGCGTGCCGCTGAGACGGTGCTCTCTCAGGACGGCGTGCTGGGCATCTTCCCCGAAGCGGGAAATTGGGCGACGGTTTTGCGTCCCCCGCGTCCCGGTACGGCTTTTCTGGCGGCGCGCACCGGAGCTCGCGTTCTGCCCCTGGGCTTCGAGGGGCTGCTGAACGTCTTCCCGGCATTACGCCGTGGGCACCGCGCGAAGGTCGTCGCTCGCATCGGGGAACCTTTTGGCCCGTTTGAGGTGCGGGGACGAGGGCGCGAACGCCGACATCGCCTTGACCAGATCGGCCACGAGATCATGGAACGCATCGCCAGGTTGATCCCTCCAGAGCGTCGCGGTCACTATTCGAGTAATCCGGCCATACGCGCAGCGGCACAGGGGACGGAGATCTATCCCTGGGATGAAAACCCCGAAGGCATTGCCTAGTTCAGAGAGTGGGAGGGTATCGATGTCAGAAGAAGAGAGACGTACGTCCACAGAAGATGTGCTGTCGGAACCGTGGGACGAGGTGCAGGATGATGTGCGGGCGCTGGCTCGCGGACTGTCTGAGGTCGTTTCGCGGGCCTGGCGGGGCGAGGACACGCAGGCGCAGTTGGAGACTGTCAAGTCCGAGTTCAATACTCTCGTCGCCGACATTGAACGCGCCGGCGAGGTGGCCGCTTCTTCTCCGCAGCGCAAGCGCGCCGAGGCGCAAATTCGCCAGGCGGCGGACTCGGCCGAGAAGGCCGTCAACAGCGCCTGGGACGACGCGCGCCCCCAGATGCTCTCGGCCCTAGAGACGCTGGATCGCGAGTTGCGTTCGGTGATCGACGATCTTCGCTCTGTGGAGTCACCGGCAGACGACACGGAGGATACGTAGAGGTGTTTTGCCTGGCTGCTCAGTAGGGAGTTAGGTGATTACTTACGATTTTTTCTCTGGCAAAAGAGAGCCCGTCAGAGTCGCTCATGCGTTGCTAGGAGGTGCCGGATGATCAATGAAAGACGAGCGCTGCTTCTCGTGCTTCTGCTAGTGGGACTTTTTAGCAGCAGTTGTGGCGGTGAGCGTGACGAGACGGCGACGCCCCCAGCGACGGCGATTCCGTTCACGGTCATCTTGCCCACAGATACCGTCCCGGCCCCGGAGGTTCAGGAACCGGACGCGGACCCCGTGACGACGGCGGTTGTGACCGCGACGCAGATCCCGGCGACCCCGGCTCCGACGCTGGCGGTTCCGACGGGCGTGCTCAACGTTCCCAAGACCGGTGGTGAGGAGGGTGGGCGCTGGACGCTGGTCGATCTGCGCCACGGCCTGCACGCGGATCGTCTGCGAATCGTCTGGGAGTTTGCCGAGCCCGGGCAGGCGGTACCCAGATACCGCGCTGTGGAGGTCGATAACGCCGCTGCCCCGCCGACCACGGGCGACGTCACGGGATTGGGTGTAGCGCGCGTCGACCTGCTGCTGAACGGCGTTCAAGCCGCGGTCGAGCTGGATGCCACACTGCCCAGCGAGTTCGAGGAAAACCCTGTGGCGACCCGCCTGGTGCATTATCCTACAGCTGATGAGACGCGCCTTGGCTTTTCCATCGGACTTCTGCAGCCCGCGCAGTTTGAGGTCTACGAGCTCTCCGGGCCCGTGCGGATTGTCCTCGACGTGCTCTATCCCTGACTGTTTCGAGGATCATTCCAGATTCACTTTGCTGTTTTGTTGTTTTGTTCCATATCTAGCGTCGAAACGTCGTGACTTTTGACCTTTGACTTTCGACTTTTTACCGGTCTTCCTAAGGAGATCTCCTATGCGTATGACCCAGCTTTTTGGACAGACGTTGCGCGAACCGCCGGCGCAGGCCGAAGCCGTTAGCCATCAGCTCTTGGAGCGCGCCGGTTTTATTCGGCAGTTGGCGTCGGGGATCTTCAGTTACCTACCGTTGGCCCGGCGATCGTTACACAAGCTCGAGGCGCTCATTCGCGAGGAGATGGAAGCGATTGGGGGACAGGAAATCACCCTACCCGTCGTTCATCCCGCGTCCCTCTGGCAGCGCACCGGACGCTGGTACGAAATCGGCGCCGAGATGGCCCGTTTCCGTGACAGGGCGGACCGCGACCTGGTGCTCGGTATGACTCACGAGGAGATCGTGGCCGATCTGGCGCGGCGTGAGATCCGTTCTTATCAGGATCTCCCCCGGCTCGTCTATCAGATTCAGACCAAATGGCGTGACGACCCCCGCCCCCGCGCCGGCCTGATTCGCGTCCGCGAGTTCACCATGAAGGACAGCTACAGCCTGGATACGGACGACGCGGGTCTGGAGGCGCAATACCGGCGCCATTATCAGACCTACTTCAACATCTTTCACCGCTGTGACCTCGATGTGCTCGCCGTGACCTCCGACACCGGCATGATGGGCGGCGCGCTGGCGCACGAGTTTATGGTGCTCACTGACGTGGGCGAGGACACGGTGATGCGGTGTGAGGCGTGCGAGTACGCGGCCAACCGGCAGATCGCCGAGTTTGCGAAGCCCAAGCTGCCGCCGGAGCCGGCGCGACCGTGGGAGAAAGTCGCCACGCCCAACATAACGACCATCACCGAGCTGACCGACTTTCTGGACGTGCCCGCCGCTCGGACCGCCAAAGCGGTCTTTCTGATGGCGACGGTGGGGCAGGGGGAGGACGCGCGTGAGCAGTTTGTCTTCGCCGTGGTGCGCGGCGACATGACGCTCAACGAGACCAAGCTGGCCAACGCCGTCAAGGCCCGTGACCTCCGCCCCGCGACCGACGTGGAGATCCGCGCCGTCGGCGCCGAGCCGGGCTACGGCTCGCCCATCGGAGTGCACGATGCCCTCATTGCGGTGGATGATGCGATTCCCGCGTCGCCCAATCTGGTCGCCGGGGCCAATGAGCCGGGCTTCCACTTGCGTAACGTCAACTATCCCCGCGACTTTGAGGCTGACGTGGTCGCCGACATCGCCGCCGCTGAGGCGGGCGACGCCTGCCCGCGTTGTGGCGGCACGCTCCGGGCCGACCGCGCCGTCGAGGTGGGCAACATCTTCAAGCTCGGCACGCGCTACACCGAAGCGTTGGACTGTACGTTCACCGCCGAGGACGGCAGCGAGCAGCCGGTGGTCATGGGCTCGTACGGCATCGGCGTCGGGCGGGCGCTGGCCTGCGTGGCCGAAACGCATCACGACGCCGATGGACTCATCTGGCCCATCTCCGTCGCGCCCTATCAGGTGCATCTGGTCGTGCTCTTCCGGGAGCGCACCGACGAGACGGTCGAGGTGGCCGAGGATCTCTATCTTTCCCTCACCGCCGCCGGGATCGAGGTGCTCTACGACGATCGTGACGCCAGTCCCGGCGTCAAATTCAACGACGCGGACCTCATCGGCGTGCCGCTGCGCCTCACCGTGGGCTCGCGGAGCCTGCGAGAGGGCGGGGTCGAGCTCAAGCGTCGTGATCAGGACGAAGGCACGCTCGTCTCTCTGAATGAGGTGGAAGCACGCCTGCGCGCCGAGCTCGAAGCACTCTACGCTGAATTAGACGCTCGGGTCGTCAACGTTCCCTTTTCCGCCTAGTACCGGGTGGGGGGCTTGGCCTAGGTCCGGTTTATATGTTAAACTACGACGGACATCTGGGAAGGCATATAGTTTAGGAGGTATCCATGAAAGAAGCGAAGAAGAATGATCTCAAGGATCGGGTGTTGGTTTTCAGCGGTTCCGCCAATCAGCCGCTGGCAGAGGACATCGCCCACTATCTCGGCTTGGAACTCAGTCCCACCGAAGTCCATAAATTCACCAATGATAATTTCTACGTGCAGTTAGGCGTGAGCGTGCGGGCCAAGGACGTTTTTATTGTGCAGCCGCTTTCTCCACCCTGCAGTGACAACATTCTGGAATTATGCTTAATGCTGGATATCGCTCGCGGCGCAGCCGCCAACAGCGTGCAGGCCGTTATTCCGTATTATTCCTACGCACGTTCCGATAAGAAGGACGCGCCCCGCATCTCCATCAGCGCGCGTTTGATTGCCGATCTCCTGGCGACCTCGGGCGCGACACACGTTATCACCATGACGCTGCACTCGCCGCAGGTGCACGGCTTCTTCAGTATGCCGGCGGATCACCTGACGGCGCACTCTGTCTTCGTCAAGCATCTGCGTAACAAGGGGCTGGACAATACGGTGGTGGTTTCGCCGGACATTGGACACGCCAAACGGGCGCTCAAACTGGCTAAGGCCCTGGATCTCCCCGTGGCGGCGGCCGAGAAGCGTCGTCTGGATGGGAAGCACGTGGTCATCGACGGGATTATGGGCGACGTCCACGGTAAGCGCGTCATTCTCGTCGACGACGAGATCGCTACGGGCGGGACGATCGTTGAGACCATCCGCTATCTGCGCCGTGAGGACGTCAAGCGGGTGACCGTCCTGGGCACCCACGGCCTCTTCGTGGGGGGGGCCGTCAAGATGCTGGACAGCGTCGACGAGATCGACGAGATTGTGGTAACCGATACCGTGCGCATCCCCGAACGTCGCCGTCCCAAACGGCTGAAGGTGCTCTCCGTGGGACATATCTTTGGCGAGGTTATCCGTCGCAACGTGCAGGGGGAGTCGGTCGGACAGCTCTTCGAGTTCTGGCCTCTGCCCAACGGATCTTGAAGAAAATCCCGGGATAATTTCTGATTCTTTTGAATTTCGCCGGGGTGCACCGAGATCTTAACCACGGATTACACGGATTTACACAGAAAAATAGAGATCAGTGAAAATCTGTGTAATCTGTGGAGAAAATTGAACCTGTATTTTGGGTGATCCTGCGAAGTCCCAAAGAGCCTAACGTCTGAGCCCCGCCTTGAAAGAGCGGGCTTGCTTCCGAGTAGCGCTCGGCTAGATCCCCCGTATCGTAACGTCGTCGACGTAGGGGCGGGCGCGTTCGGCCATCTCCTCAAGTATCGTGGCAGGGTAGGGAGCGCGGGACGCTAGCGCCGGGTCGAGAGTGTGCGTGGCGCGATACTGCTGCAGCACGTAGCGCGGTGCGCCCGTGAGCCACCGCGCGATGGCCTCAACGTCGTCGGCGTCCAGCATGCCGGGGACGACGGTGGTGCGGAACTCGTAGGCGGACGCGCGTTCTTGGATAAGGGTCAGACTGCGCTCGATGCGTTCAAGATCGACCTCCGGTAGACCGCTCAGCTGCGCGTATCTCTGTGGCGGCGCCTTGACGTCCATGGCGACGTACTCTACCAGTCCCTCCGCCAGCAGCGCCGCCAGCCGCCCCGGTAGATAGCCGTTGGTGTCCAGTTTGATGTCGTAGCCCAGCGCTCGTACGTGCCGCAGGAAAGCGGCGAGATCCGCCTGTAGGGTAGGTTCCCCGCCGGTCACCGTGACGCCGGTCACCAGTCCTGCGCGCTTGTGAAGGAAGTCCCAAATCGCCTCTTCTTCTATAGCAGGCAGCCGTTCCGGTGTGAGAACGAGCTCGGCGTTGTGACACATGGGACAGCGGAAATTACATCCCGGCGTGAAGAACACCGTCGCGACGTGATCCGGGTAGTCGATGAGCGAGGTGCGGGCCCAGCCTCTGATTTTCACTATATCCCCCTTCCGCTACCGGCGACACAAGAAGCCGTGGCGTCTTGAAAACCACCACGGCTTCCTGGCGCAACAATTGCGTTACTCGGCCTGTTGTTTGACCTCGAAAGTTTGCCGGTCCTCAAACTCCTGGCGCTTGCCGTCGTTCCAATTCCGGACGGGCCGGAGATAGCCGACGATGCGCGAGTAGACCTCGCAGGGTACCTTACGCTCCAGGGTAGACGCCTGGGGTGACTCCGTGGTATGGGTGGTCATCATTTCCTCCCTTGATAATCCATGACGTAAATGGGGCCTGATCCATTCGGATTATAAACCTCAGCGGATAATGCGCAAGTCACATCCCCCATATATTGTGGTATGAAGTGGGAAGGTTCGTAAATAGGTTGACACTTTTGAATAGCAACGTACCGGACTATTAG
>CAZCPK010000140.1:0-9298 GCA_964500755.1 uncultured Anaerolineales bacterium | reverse complement strand
ACGCAAGTAAGGAAAGTGTAAACTTAACCAACCGGGAAAATGAACCATCTCCTACTTCGTTTGACATTTTCTTTCACCGTGTTATGATCGCATCCGGTCGTGAGAACGACCGATGCAAGCACGCGGACTCCTAGAATGGAGTCGGAGTGCAAGCATTTTCTTATCAAGAGAGGTGGAGGGACCGGCCCTAAGAAACCTCGGCAACCAGGTTAAGGGTATCGCTTGACTCAGGTGCCAAGTCCGGCAGGCCTCAAAGAGAGGATCTGAAAGATGAGAGCGTTGCAGTTGTAACTAACCTCTTCAACTGGCATTCGCTCGCTGAAGAGGGTTTTTTGTGTCACACTCCTCTTTTGGTAAGGAACTCGATCGTGTGTCCGATATTTCCATCAACATAGGGTTCTGTTGAACCAAAAAGGAGTGCTACCATGTCGAAAGAATCAACGCTGGCGGTCCATGCTGGTGAAGGACGCCGCAAGCCCTACGGGGCGGTGACGACCCCCATCGTCCAAACCTCCACGTACACCTTTGCCGATACGGCGGAGATCCGGGAGTTTGTACGCCGCAAGGAGGCGGGTGCGCCCAAGGAGCGGGAGGAGTATGGGCGGTATGGCAATCCCACTCAGGAGACCGTGGAGCGCAAGATAGCGGCGTTGGAGGGTGGGGAGCGGGCGCTGCTTTTCGCAAGCGGTATGAATGCCATCACGACGACCCTGTTCTCTTTCCTTTCCGCCGGGGATCACATGGTGCTGGTCGACGGGTGCTATCGACGCACGCGAGAGTTCGCCAGCGAGTACCTTTCGCGTTGGGGCATCGAGATCTCTTGGGCGCCCATCGACGACTTCGCGGCGCTGGAGGCGGCCCTGCGTCCCAACACGCGCCTTATTTTCACCGAGACGCCGACCAATCCTTATCTCCGCATTATGGACCTCGACCGTCTCGCCGAGATCGCTCGAGCCCACGACGTCCTCACACTTATCGACAGTACCTTTGCGACGCCGCTCAACCTGCGCCCTCTGGCTCAGGGGCTGGACCTGGTCGTCCACAGCGCCACCAAATATCTGGGTGGACACAATGACCTGCTGGCGGGCGTGGTCATCGGTCGGGCGGAGCTTCTAGAAAAGGTGGAGGCGTCTCGGGCCGTGTTAGGCGGCATTGGCAATCCTCTGGAAGCCTACCTGCTCTTGCGCGGACTGAAGACCCTCTCGCTGCGAGTGCAACGTCAAAACGAGAACGGCGAACGGGTCGCTGCTTTCCTGGAAGGTCATCCCGAGGTGGAGCAGGTCTTCTATCCGGGTCTCCCCAGTCATCCTGATCACGCCGTCGCGCTGCGACAGATGCGTGGCTTTGGCGGCGTTGTCTCGTTCCAGGTCCGGGGTGGTCTGGAGCGGACCGCCGCCTTCATGGATCGCTTGCAACTCCCCTATATCGGCCCGACGTTGGGCGGGGTGGAGAGTATCGCGCAGCAACAGGCCATCTTTGTCTCCTCCGATCCTGAGGAGCGTAGGAAGTCTGGGATTGCCGACAACCTGGTGCGGTACGCTCTGGGCATAGAGGATGCCGAGGACGTTATTACGGATCTAAAGCAGGCGTTGGCCGGGTTGGATTGATTTTCGATCATGTGGGTAGATATCTACGAAAAGAGAAGGATGTTACGTGAGGGGGAACGATGATCGTTCATAAATTTGGGGGTACGTCGGTAGGGAGCGCAGAGCGCTTTGCCGGCGTTGCGGACATTATCATTGAGCAGCTGGAAGTCGGTGATGACGGTGTGCCGGTGGAGGCGTTGGCCGTCGTTTCGGCCATGAGCGGCGTGACCAATCAACTAATTGAGGGGGCGCGGGCCGCCGCGGAGGGGAAGGATTCGACCTATCGGGAGATCAAGGCCAAGCTGTTGCGCCGACATCTGCAGGTGGTGGAAGAGCTGTTGAGCCACAGTCCCGAGCGGCTGGACGTGGGGGGCTTCGTGGAGGATCGGCTGCACGAGTTGGAACGGCTCTATCGCAGTATCGCCGTCCTGGGAGAGCTGACGGCGCGTGGACGGGACGTGGTGGCGTCCTTTGGCGAGCAGCTCTCCGTCAACATCCTGGCGGCGGTTCTGCGCGAGCGGGGCGTCCGGGCGCAGGCGTTGAGCTCCACCCAGCTGATCGTCACCGACGACAACTTTGGCTCCGCCAATCCGCACTTCTCTGAGACCCGTGTACGGTTGCAAACGCGCGTGAAGTCCTGGCTAGATCGGGGCGTCTTTCCCGTCATCACCGGCTACATTGGGGCGACCGAGGACGGTGTGACGACGACGTTGGGACGGGGAGGCAGTGATTATGCCGCGGCCCTCATCGGCGCGGGTTTGGACGCCGACGAGGTGTGGATCTGGAGTGACGTGGACGGTATCCTGACCGCCGATCCGAACATCGTCCCGGCGGCGCGGACGTTGCAGGAACTCTCGTACAAGGAGGCTGCCGACCTGGCCTACTTCGGCGCGGACGTCTTGCATCCCAAGACGATTCGTCCGGTGACGAGCAGCGGCATTCCACTGCGGATTCTCAACAGCTTCAGGCCGGAGCACGCTGGCACGTTGATCGTGGAGCAGCCCAGCGCGAGGCGGGCCGTCTTGCCGGCGATTATCTCGACCACGAGGTTAAGCTTGATCGCCGTCGGTAGCCGCGACGACACCTGGGCGCTCTCCATGGCGGCGCGCGCCTTGCAGCGTCTGAGTGAGGCCGGCGTGGAAGTTTTGATGCTCTCGCAGTCTCTTTCAGAACACCGCCTGAACCTCGTCGTCCGCGAGCGGGATCAGACCCACTGTCTGCGGCTCCTGCGGCGGGAGTTTGACAACAACGGGTTCGAGGCGGTCTTCGACCTGGGCGTGAAGGAGCGAGTCGCTACCATTTCGGTGGTGGGCATGCCGGGCTGGACGAAGGGCGGGCAGAGTGACGGCATCGTCTCGCGCGCCTTCTCCGCGCTGGGCACGCAGGGCACCCGGGTCATCGCCGTAACGCAGGCAGCGACCGAGTACAGTATCTCGTTTTGCATTCCCGAGGATCAGGTCGCCGAGACGGTCTGCTTTCTCCATCGGGAGCTAGGCTTGGAGGATGGGCATGGCTAAAATCTCTGTAGGCGTGTTGGGCGCGACGGGGACGGTAGGGCAGCGCTTTGTGCAACTGCTGGCTGATCACCCCTGGTTCGAAGTGACGGCAGTGGCTGCGTCGGATCGTTCGACTGGCCGTCCCTACGCTGAGGTCTGTCACTGGTTGTTGTCGACCCCGATCCCTGCCGGGGTCGCTGCACTGACCGTGCAACCCGTCGAACCACCCCTGGATTGTCAGCTGGTCTTTTCGGCGTTGCCCTCGTCCGTGGCCCGGGAGGTCGAGCCGGCCTTCGCGCGAGCCGGGTACGTGGTCTGCTCTAACGCCTCGGCTTATCGCATGACGCCGGACGTTCCCCTGTTGATCCCGGAGGTCAACGCGGATCATCTGGCGCTTATCGAGCCCCAGCAGAGACGCTGGGACAGCCAGGGGTATATCGTCACCAGCGCCAACTGCTCCGCGACGCCGCTCTCGCTGGCGTTGAAACCTCTGGATGATGCGTTCGGCCTGCGAGCGCTCTCGGTCGTCACGCTACAGGCCGTCTCCGGCGCCGGCTATCCCGGTGTCTCCGCGATGGATCTCCTGGACAACGTGGTGCCCTACATCCCCGGTGAGGAGGAGAAATTGGCCCAGGAACCGGGTAAAATTCTGGGGTCGCTGGACGGCAATCGCCTTCAATCTGCGTCCTTTACGGTGAGCGCGCAGTGTAATCGTGTCGCTGTCCGCGATGGTCATACCGAGTGCATCTCTGCCTCGTTTGAGAAGTCGGTGACGCGTGAGGCTGTCGTCGCCGCGTTGCGGAGTTTCCGTACGCCGCCGGAGGTCGCGCAGCTCCCCTCTTCCGTAGAAACGCCCATCATCGTGCGTACGGCGTCCGACCGCCCGCAACCTTTGTTGGATCGGGACGCGGGCCGGGGTATGGCGGTAGTGGTCGGTCGCGTGCGCGAATGCCCGCTTTTCGATGTCAAATTTGTCATTTTGGGGCATAATACGATGCGCGGCGCTGCCGGCGGGTCGATTCATAACGCGGAGTTGCTCTTTGCCCGGGGAAGGCTACCCTAGCGCCGAAAAACTGAGTTCATTCTTCATAAGAAAAGTCAGAGGGCCTATGGAAAAATCAACGAGCTATAAAAGATATGCAGCGACGACGTTGGCCCAGGTGTTGGGGGATTTTGTGGTCTATCGGAACCTTGAGCCGATGGATCCACGGATTCCCTCCATTCACACTTTGCGCGAGCGTGTTGGGGTGTCCGCTGGGATATTGCCACGTAAGAGTGAGCCGGCCTATGCCCGGGTTGTCGCCCAGATATTGCGACGCGCGCGCGCGATCGATGCGCCGGAGGTAACGTTGCAACAGATTGTCTATATCGGCGATACGCAGATGAACGACGGCACCGCCTTCCACAACCTTTGCGAGGCCGGTGGTTGGCTGGGCTGGGCTTTTATCGGTCACGAAGACCTGGATAACTTGCCCCACATTGAAATACGGGATTCTATGTACCTGGCGAACCGGTGGTCCGCTTTGGACAATTTCGTGCACTTTGTCGACACTCAGGGCTTCTCCGTCGGTGTGTCGACCGCCGTGATCGTCGATGTCGACAAGACCTTTATCGGCGCTCGCGGTCGTAACGACAGCGTCATCAACGCCGCCCGTGTGGAGGGCGTCGAGCGCACCGTGGCGGAGCTGCTGGGCCCTGACTTCGACGCTGAGACCTTTCGTCGCTCTTACACGGCGCTGAACCGGCCGCGCTATCACCCTTTCACCGCCGACAACCAAGACTACCTGGCCTACGTGTGTCTGATGGTCGGCGCCGGCCTGTACGACGTTGATACGCTTCTGGCGCGCGTGGACACCGGTGATCTGACGCATTTCACGGATTTCATCGCGGAGGTTCAGCAGCGTCGCAACGCGCTGGCGGCAACGGGGCTCACCGGGGTCCACGATCGCGTCTGGGCGGCGGTCCAGGCCGGCGACCCCACGCCGTTCAAGGCCTTTCGCTACAATGAGTACCTGACGACCGTGGCGCGTTTTGGAGACCTGAACGGCATGGGGGACGTGACTACGTTGCTGAGCCAGCGTATCGTTATCACGCAGGAGGTCTGGCAGACCGTGGCAGCTTTCAAGGCCCGTGGCGCGTTGGTCTTCGGCGTCTCCGACAAACCGGACGAAGCGTCATTGCCCGACGCACAACAGGCAGCTCAGGGCTTGCAACCGTTGCATCATCTGGAGACCGTCGCCGTAGGCAGCGTCTAGTGCGTGTGCGTATCTGTACCTACAAAGCCCCCGAACTGGTTCGGGGGCTTTGTGCTCCCCGTCCCCGTCTCGGGGACGGCTAACCGCGAACGTCTCGGTTTTAACGAGACCGCCCCGAGACAGGGGCTCCGAGCAAAGGTTAACGTATTTTTCCTGACCTACTTAATGTAGGTTGAAGCCGGCAAAGGGTGGGGCGCCGATGACTGCAACTTCGGCGGCACCGTTGCGTAATGAATATGACGTTTTTGCAAACACATCATTGGGAGGAGTTGGCATGAAGAAAAGACGCACCCCCTGGTTTTTCTGGCCGTTTGTGGCGCTCTGGCGCCTGTTGGCCTCGATCATTCTCCTGACGGGTCGGCTGGTGGCGGCGATTCTGGGATTGGTCTTCATGATCGTTGGTGTCGTGCTCACGGTGACTATCGTCGGTGCTGTCGTGGGTATACCGCTTATCGTCTTTGGATTTCTTCTGATTTTACGCGGGTTTTTCTAGCGCTTTGACGCCGCTGAGTCCCCGGTCGTTAGTTAGACTTCGGATTTCGCGGCGTCTGATTTATCCGAAGGCCAAGTTGATTTTGATGGCCTTTTGACCTCACTGCTCGCTTGTCCCGCTCTCACGATAGATAGGGCAGACGAAGGGAAGAGCTCCTGGAGCTCTTCCCCTTTTTGCCGGCTGTGCTTTCTGTCTACGTGTTACGTAAGCAAGCGTCGCTCCCCGGTCAGCTCCTGAATATCCGTGACGTCCTGAGTTACCTCCACGCATCCCAGATACGTTCCTTCTTCGTCGCGTAGGGCGTAATATTCGATGAGGATCTTGTGCGGCGCTTCCTTCTCATCGACCGCCATATCGATCCAGAAGCGGGCCTTGTCGCGACTGTCTTCCTTCATCTCACTGAGAATCTGTTCGACCTTATCCAGGCTGTGCTGGGGATGGCAATTGCGTACGTCCCGGCCTACAACCTTCTTGGGACGCTTGAATATCCGGGTTTCGTGCTTGTTCCAGGCCAGGACTTTATCGTCAGCGTCAAGAATGGAGAATTCAATGGGTAACGTCTCCAGCAATATGTCGCGCAGCTTGGGATCTAGCTCACCGATCATTTGCAGCCTCCTCTTTGGTTTCTTGTGTTCGATCAATGGTCTGGGGCGAGTTCTCGAATGTCACGTTATAAGCTTGACTCCGCTGAAAAAAGGTGGTTCAGTGGAGAAGAGGGTACTACATGTTGTGGTTGGGCTTTACCCAATCACAGCATATACCCTATGTTTTCTTTGGCTGCCCTTTTTTTTCAGGGCAGCCAGGTTTAAGTCATCGAGTTTGGTATGGAAGTAAATCCAAGTATATTGTGGATTTCATGAAGTGCAATCCCACGCACGACACAGTACCCAAGATCGGCTCTACTGAAAGAACTGAATTCCTCACTACAGAGAGACACAGTGGGCACGGATATTTTACGGTTTAGCGTAACAAACCCAATGATTGGCTCTACTGAAATAGCTAAATATCTCACCACAGAGACACGAAGGGCATAGAGAAAATAAGAGTGTACTTAAATAAAATTAACCCAAGACGCTTATTTTGTGAATTTTTCTCAATTTTTAATATTACCCTCAGTGTTCCCTGTGTCTCCGTGGTTCAAAGTTTTTCACCAGAGCCAGGATTGGCTGCCCTGTTTTTTCTCTTACGCCCGCTGGAAAGGCGCTACGCACGTTGTGATGAAATCGATAGCTTGCGGTCTTCTCGTTTCTTTCCCTCAGGCAGTTTCTCCGTCAGCGAAGAGAGCACCGGATTTGAGGTGAAGACTGCGTAGAGAAAGCGGGCCATGGATAATTTGGAGAGGCGTATGACGTCGCCCGGCGCCGGCCCAATCTGTCGTTGGTAGAATGTCTCCCCGGCCTGGATACGCTCCCCGAAATCGTCCCGGTGTGGCGTGTTCGCCAGTTTCGCTTGCCAGCCCATCGGTCGGGGATTCAACACGTTTAATTTGGGCATCAGCCGGTTCAGTTCCTCGTCCGTATAGTACCACGTGGGGTCTTTATGCTTGTGCGTCATAGTTCTCTCCTGATGGGATGCTATGGTTTCTCTTATACCTCGGGTATTTTCGTACAAAGAAGTCCTCTATAACTTAAACAACGTGTCAACAGAACGGTGGTAATGAATCCGGTTAACGACGCGGCTCAACGTCTTGGAAAGATCACGGATTTGCAGATAAGACAACTGCCGAAATCTCGTCGTCTGGGGAATACTATTCGTCACGGCGACCTCTTCCAGGTGATAGTCTGCTCGCAGTTCCTCCAGCCGCTCATATGCTCGCGGCATGCATAGGTTATGGGATACCCCGATGTAGATTTGTTCGACGTCGGAGATGGTCTTGAGATGCTTGATCACGGCCTCTACGGTGCCGCCGCTGCTAATCATGTCATCGACGACGATGGCGGTGCGTTTACCCGCGAAGTCACCGATGATCTCGGAGACGGCGGCCTCTTCGGGCTGCGGGCGGTACTTGGACGCGATGGCGCTCTTCAGGTCGAGCTCCCGCGCCAGATAGGTCACGAGTTTTGAAGCGCCGGCGTCCGGTGCGACGAGGATGACGTCGTCCCACCCCTGAAAGCGTCGATAGATCTCCGCGAAGTGGGACAGGGCCGGTACTATGTCAACGGGGAGATTGCCGTAGAAGCCTGAGATCTGTCGAGAGTGAGGATGCCACGTGACGACGCGATCCACGCCGGCTGCACCGGTGAGATCGGCCATTAATTTGGCCGTGGTCGGTTCTCGCCTGAAACGCGTCGGCTTATCCTGACGGGCATAGGCGAGATAAGGCAGCACGGCGGTAACGTGATTGGCGCCATACTCGCGGAAGGTGCGTGCTGCAATCAGACAGGCCATGTAATTCTCGTCGACGCTGCAGTCGGCTCGCGGATCGTAGAGCGCCTGGAGGAGATAGACATCGTAACCGCTGACCGCCTCCTGAAGCTGTACGCAGGTCTCGGAGTCGGAAAAGCGTCGATCCACGTCTGGTAGATAGTGCAGATATTCCTCCGCCCCTTCCGTTTGCAGAGCGGCGCGGTAGTGATGCACGATCTTCTCGGTCAGGTAACTGCCAGAACGGCAACTGGCGATCAGCAGTCGACCGCGTGGTGATTCAAAGCGCTGGACGACTTGCTCTCCGGCGAAGCCTTCAGGTGTAAAAAACATGGCTGGATCGTCCATAAAAATACCCCCTAGTTATAGTGTAACAATAGGAGGGGGAGCATGGCGTACGGAAACCGTCGCGAGTAGCTTTGGATTGCGTTGCGGCAAGTTGGGACTTCGTTGGAGTCGCGAGGGCCGCAAGCGGGACGCGGAGGCCAAAACAGCCGCTTGTGTGCATTGCCGGAGTCCACTTCACTATTTGCAGAAGTGTGGTAGAATGTGGAAGTAGGACGAAGTAAGGTTTGGCTGTACTAGTGAGATTGTCCGAGCGTGCGGAGATTGGATGGTCTTAATCGTTACGCCTGCGCTGCGCTTCGCCCATAGTCAAATAACATTTCAAGGAGTACAAACGTGACACAGAAAGAAACTGGAACCGTCAAATGGTTCAACGATGCTAAGGGTTACGGGTTCATTTCCCGCGAGGATGGCGAGGACGTTTTCGTTCACTTCTCCGCCATTGAGGGAGGCGGCTTCCGCTCACTTAAAGAGAATCAGCGTGTTGAGTTCTCCGTCGAGCAGAGCCCCAAGGGACCGCAGGCTGTTGACGTTAAGCCCCTCTAGACCGGGCCGTTCGTAGAAGACTTACCCGGAAAAAACCGCCGCTCGCGGCATTAGTTTTTTCCACTGATCCTAACCGCACAGTCACTCCGCAGACTGTGCGGTTTTTGCTGTCATACCGGATTTCGAAGCGAGCGGTCAGCGAAGACCCACGCCAATGACGCAGAACGTGCTTAGCCGCGCCCAAGGCAAACGCAGCCGGGTTGATGACCCGGG
>CAZCPK010000139.1:0-9317 GCA_964500755.1 uncultured Anaerolineales bacterium | reverse complement strand
AGGATTTCGAAGCAAATCGATTACCGAAACCGCCCTCGCCACCCCAGAACGTGCGTAGACAAGATCAAGGCAAACGCAGCCGGGGTTGATAACATGGACAAACGTCACAGGGAGTCTCTGAGGAGTCTTGGAAAGCCGCAGAACCGCTTCGTTTGCCCGATAGTCAATCCTTGTCAACTCGCCCTTCTGCTCTATAATGCCAACGTACCCTACGTGGTTACGTTATTGAATTCAACACAGCAGTCTTTTGAGGTGGATGTATGGCTAGTTACTCTCGACCCAAGGGAACCCAGGATATCTTGCCGGAAGTGCAACGCTACTGGGAGCACGTCCGCGCGACCGTCACTCAGTTGGCCCGGCAGTACGGCTTTGCGCGTATCGATCTGCCCATCTTCGAAGAGACCAGTCTCTTTGCCCGCGGCGTCGGTGAAGCGACGGACATCGTGGAAAAGGAGATGTACACGTTTGAGGACAAGGGCGGTCGCGACCTCACGCTCCGCCCCGAGTTCACCGCTGGTGTCGTGCGCGCCTACATCGAGAACGGTATGCGTGTTGAGCCCAAGCCGGTGAAGCTCTATTCCGTGGGGTCGATCTTCCGCTACGAGCAGCCGCAGGCCGGGCGCTACCGCCAGTTCCACCAGTTCAACGCCGAGGTGCTGGGGATCCAGGAGCCCATGGCCGATCTGGAGATCATGCTCCTGGCCTGGAACATCTACGCGCATCTGGAGTTCCAGGGGCTGAGCTTCCAGCTCAACTCGACCGGCTGCCCCAAGTGCCGGCCCGACTACGTCGCGACGCTGGTCGACTACTACCACGAGCATGAGGACGAGATCTGTGAGGACTGCCAGCGGCGCCTGGAGACCAATCCCCTCCGCGTGCTGGACTGCAAGGAAGTCCAGTGCCAGCCCGTCATCGCCGGCGCGCCCAAGATCCTCGATCACCTCTGCGCGGAGTGCGCGGAACACTTCGCCACGCTGCGCGGCTACCTGGACGATCTGGGGAAGCCCTACACGCTCAACCACCGCCTGGTGCGTGGCCTCGACTACTACACCAAGACCGTCTTTGAGGTCTGGGCCCAGGGCATCGGCGCGCAGGCGGCGGTCTGCGGCGGTGGACGCTACGACGGGTTGATCGAGCTGCTCGGTGGGCAGGCGACGCCGGCCGTGGGTTTCGCCGCCGGCCTGGAGCGCATCGTCATGGTGATGGAGACCCAGGACGTGCCGGTGCCCGCGCTGCCGCAGTCGCCGGTCTTTCTGGCGCACCTCGGCGACGCGGCGCGTCAGATGGCGGTTCGGCTCACCGTCGACCTGCGGGCGGCGGGAATCCCGTCGCAGATCGCCATGCGGGGCAGTTTGCGCTCCCAGCTGCGCACCGCCGACCGCAAGGACGCGCGCTTTGTCCTGATCCTGGGTGAGAACGAGCTGGAGCGCGGTGAGGTCGCCGTCAAGTTCATGGAGCGCGACCGCAAGCAGGAGTTCGTGCCGCTGGACGCCGTCGTCGGCTGGTTGCAGGACCGTCTCAAATGACCGCCCGCCATCCAGCTTCCAGCATCAAGTATCCAGTATGAAAAACATCGGCCTTTTCTATAACTCGCACGTCTCCGCCTCGTTGCCCCTGGCTCAGGAGATCGCCGCCTGGCTGGAGGCGCGGGACGTGCGCACCTGGCTCTGCGCGCGCGAGGACGCGCCGACGGACAAGCTCTGTTCGCCGGAGACGGACCTCGTCGTGACGCTGGGCGGCGACGGCACCATTCTACGGGCTACCTCTCTTACGGCGCCGCTGGGCATCCCGGTGCTGGGGCTCAACCTGGGCCGCGTGGGCTTTCTCACCGAGTGCATGCCGGAGCGGTGGCGAGAGGTCATGAAGCGGATTCTCGCCGGCGAGGGAGCGATTGAGAAACGCCTGATGCTCCAGGTGAGCCTCTTCCGCGACGGCAAGTTGATCGCACAGGACGTGGCGCTCAACGACGCGGTGATCAGTCGGGGCGCGCTGGCGCGGACGCTGCGCCTGGAGGCCCGCGTCGACGATGCCACATTGACGCGCTACGTCGCCGACGGCCTGATCCTGGCGACGGCGACCGGCTCGACGGCCTACTCCTACGCCGTGGGCGGTCCCATCCTGCCACCGTGGATCGACAACATTCTGTTGGTACCCATCGCAGCCCACCTCAGCCTCGACCGCCCGCTGGTCTTGAGCGACGAGGCCGTGGTCGACATCGTCGTCCACACCGAGGTGCCGGGCATGCTGACCGTCGACGGACGCTTGAGCGGGGGGGAGTTGCAAGAGAAGGATCGTGTGCGTATCTCGCGCAGCGCGCTGCAGGCGCGTTTCCTGCGTCTGCGGAGTCGCGAAGATTTCTATCGGACCCTGGTAGCGCGCCTGACCCCGCGCAACGGAGAGACCGCATGAACGAAGCCGACGGTATGCCTGCGGAGGAGGAGACGCTCACCTGCCAGTGGCATCCCCAGACCGAGACGGGCCTGCGCTGCTATCGCTGTGGGACGCCGATCTGTTCCCGCTGTGCGAAACGGACGTCGGTGGGCTACATCTGTCCTGCCTGCCAGAAGGGCGCCAAACGCCGCTACGAACGCGCGCGACTCACGGACTACTTCATTGCCGGGATCGTCTCCCTGGTGCTGGGCGGGCTGGCGGGCTGGTTCCTGCCTGCGTACGTAGGTTGGTTTGTGCTCTTTCTGTCGCCGCTCGCCGGTACGCTGACGGCGGAGGCCGTCTGGCGGCTCACGGGACGGCGCTACAGCGACCTGACCTGGCGCATCGTCGCCGGGGGCCTGGTCCTGGGCGGCCTGCCCCGGATCTTTCTGACCGTGATCTTCAGTTTGTTGATGCTCGGTTCTGGCAACTTCTGGGGATTGCTGGACGTGGTCTATGCCGTTGGGCACGTGCTGTTGGCCGTGGGCGCGGCGACGGCGCGGCTGCGTCTGCGTTAGCGAGGAATTGTGCGGCGCGTTCTGATGCTCACCCCGCAGGTGCCCTATCCGCCCCGCCAGGGCACGGCGCTGCGCAACTGGGGCCTGCTGCGCGGATTGGCCCGCGAGCACCGCGTCTCGCTCCTCACCTTCGCCGCGCCCGATCAGTCGCCGGATCCTCCGGAGGAGATCACCCGGCGCGTTGAGCGCGTCGCCGCCGTCCCCCAACCGCAGCGCACGCTGACCGAGCGCCTGCGCGGGCTCCTGGCCTCCCGCCGCCCTGACCTGGCCCAGCGACTGCAGAGCGACGCGCTGGCGGTCACGCTCGACGCGTGGCTGGAGCAGGCCCCCTTCGATTGGGTCATCGGTGAAGGACTGGAGCTGGCGCCCTATCTCGAGCAGGTCTGGGCGCATCCGGCGGCGCCCCGCGTGGCCTTCGACGATCACAACTGCGAGTATCTGCTGCAGAAGCGGGCATTTCTCACCGATCTGCGGCGTCCGCTGCGGTGGATCGGCGCCGTCTACTCCGGGATCCAGTGGCTGCGGTTGCGCCGCTACGAGGCGCGCATCTGTCGCCGGGCCGATCTGGTGACCGCCGTCTCGCGGGCCGACGCCGAGGCGCTGCGGGCCATCGCACCGACGGTGACGCCGTTGGTGATTCCCAACGGGCTCTCGGTCAGCGCCTATGCCGAGCACGAGGAGGAGATCCCGCTGGAGCATCCCGCCTTCGTCTTCACCGGCACCATGGACTTTCGCCCCAACGTGGACGGCGTGCTCTGGTTCGGGCGCGAGGTCTGGCCCCGGGTGCGGTCGGCGCTGCCCGGCGCCCACTTTTACGTGGTGGGTCGGCGCCCGCACCGCCGCCTTGCGCCGCTGCGCGGGGAACCGGGCGTCGTCATCACCGGCGCGGTCCCCGACACGCGACCCTACATCGCCGCCGCCGACGTCTACGTCGTGCCGCTGCGGGTGGGGGGCGGCACGCGCTTTAAGATCCTGGAGGCCGCAGCGATGGGCAAGGCCGTCGTCTCGACGACGCTGGGCGCCGAGGGCTTCCCGGAGGCCGCTGAGGCGCTGCGGCTGGTCGACGCGCCGCCCGGCTTCGCGGCGGCCTGCGTGCGGCTGGCCCGGGACGCGGACGCCCGCGAGGCGCTGAGCGCTCACGCCGCCGCCTTCGCCGCAGCCTATGACTGGGACGCGCTGCTGCCGGCGTTCCTGGAACGGTTGAACTGAGAGCGCATCACAGGGAGGTTGACGATGGCGATCTACAAGACCACGGAGACGCATGTCTTCCGTCTGCCGACGGGTGTTGAGCTGGTGTCCGCGCTGACCGACTACTGCAAGATACACGATATCCGCCAGGCGCAAGTGCTGGGCCTGGGCGCGGTGCGGAACCCGCGCATCGGGCGCTACGCCTTTCAGACCGAGACCTATCACGACTTTGTGCTGGAGGGCGAATGGGAGTTGCTGGCGCTCAATGCCAACGTCTCGCTCAAGGATGGCGCGCCCTTTGTGCACCCGCACGCCATGCTGGGGGACGCGGAGGGACAGGTCCGCGGCGGGCACCTCTTCGCCGCCGAGGTACTGGTCGCCGAGATCACGCTCACCGTGCTGGCGGGTCCGCCGCAGGAGCGCGTGGTTGATCCGAAGACCGGGCTCTCGCTCTGGTCGACGGAGTGAGCGTTTAGCCAGACACCGGCTTTTGGGGAAAAAACCGATCTCTGAGATAGTAGAGTGAATGAGTAAAGCGGAGGGACGCACTTTCGAAAGTGCGTCCCTCTTGTCTGGATGGGGCGCTCTCGCTCACTCCCGGGTGATGCGCGTGCCCGGATTCTCCCCCGCCAACGCCGCCGTCAACGCGCCATGCTCCCGTCCGTTGACCAGCAGCACTTCCTCTACTGACTTGGCGTTGGCGAGCGCTTCGAGCATGGCGCGCTCCACCGGCAGATCCTCGTAGTCGCGCGCCAGCAGTTCCCCGGCGCTGATCTCTTGGATAAAGTCGGCGTCGGGGTTGCGTTTAGGATCGTCGGTGTAGAGCCCGCGCTCGTCCTTCACCAGGATGCAGCGGCGCGCGCCCAGCACCTCGGCGGTGAGGAAGGTCCCGGCGTCGGTGCGGTGCGGGGGGATGCGTCCGCGCGCCGGAGAGCGCTCCCAGAGCCCGTAGGGGGGCATGGCGTGCATCACCGGGAGCGTGTCCAGCGCCAGGTACGAGGCGACCTTGACCAGGTCGTCGTGCCCGATCTTGATGCCGCGGTAGGGCGTCAACAGCAAGGCGACCATCAGGGCGTTCTGCTCGCTGACGCTGGCGCCGAGCTTCGCCAGGATGCCCGTGGGCATGTCGAGGTCCAGGGCGATGGCGTAGGCGTGCCGCGCCCGGGTGCCGCCGCCGGTCAGGATAAGCATATCGTGCAGCTTGCGCCCCTCGATGATCTCATCCAGGAGGGGCAGCAGGACCTCACGCCCCCGGTCGATGACCGACTGTCCCCCGATCTTGAGTACGTTGAGCCGGGGTAGGGGGCTGAAGACGTGCTCGGTCTCCGTGCTCTCCTGTAGTCCGCGCCGCATCAAGGATTCGCCCATCAGCGGCGATTCGATGTGCAGCCGTCCGCTCTCGTCACGTTTAAGCGGCATAGTACCTCCGTTTCTCCAGATACTCAGGTGGTCTGCTCGTCAGTTCGTCAAATTGTGAGCAAAGGGCTGCCCCTTTTTCCGGGGCAGCCAAATTTGGGTAGTCCGCTCAATCTGCTGATAGGCCCTACCCGCGACAAGAGTAGTCGGTCGCTGGCATATCCCTAGGACATCTCTCCCTCTTCGGCCAAGGCGATGAGCTCCTGCTTGAGATCCCAGAGCCGTTCGGTCAGCGAGACGTGGTAGATGTGCGGGTTCATGATGCGCCGCACGCCGCTGTCGAGGCGGTCCACGTCGGCCTGGCGGCGTTCGCGCAGCGCGTCGAGGGGTGGGGGAGTGTAGACCTGGCGGCCCTCGTCGAGGATCTGCACCAAGAGCGGTTCGATCTTGGAGAGCTCCTCGGCGCGGATCAGACGGTATTGGGTGTGCTCCGCGGGATGGCGCAACATCAGGGGATCGAGTGTCGCCGGGTTCTCGTCGTCGAGGCTGAGCAGATCGGCGGTGGCTTTATCCCGATTGTCGTAGAGCCGCCAGACGCGCTTGTGACCGGGGTTGGGTGTCTTGGCTGCCGACTCGGAGATCTTGATGGCCGGGATCCAAGCGTCGTTCTCGCGGACCGCCACCAGCTTATAGACGCCGTCCAGCGCCGCGTCGCTGCCGGAGGTGATCAGCCGGGTCCCCACGCCGTAGACGAGGCGGTGGATGAGGGCGTCGGGGTCGACGCCGTACCACGCGGCCTCCTCCTGGATCTGCGTCAGGATCTGCCAGAGGACCAGCTCGTCCAGCTGGTTGGAGAGGACGATGCTGGTGTCGGGGAAGCCGGCGTCGTTGAGCAACTTGGCGGCCTGGATGCTGAGGTGGGCCAGGTCGCCGGAATCGAGGCGGATGCCGACGGGCTCGTGGCCTTTGCGCCGCAACTCCTCGAAGACCTGGATAGCGTTGGGGATGCCGCTCTCCAGCGTGTCGATGGTGTCGACGAGGAGCAGGCAGTCGTCGGGGTAGACGTCGGCGTAGGCGCGGAAGGCCTCCAGCTCGCCCTGGCCCAGCGCCATGAAGACTTGGACCATGCTGTGGGCGTGGGTACCCTTGGGGGGGATTCCTAACACGTGTGAGATGCCGACGTTGGAGGAGAAGTCCGCGCCGCCGATGAGCGCCGCCCGTGCGCCGGCGTTGGCGCCGCGTTCCTGGGCGCGTCGTAGCCCGAACTCGAGCAGCAGCTGTTTTTGACCGCTGGCGTGGATGCGGGCCGCCTTGGTCGCGATTAGCGTGGGGTAGTTGAGGTGGTTGAGCAGCGGCGTCTCCAGGATCTGCGCCACGGCTAACGGGCCCTGTACCACCGTCAGCGGGACGTTGGGGTGGACCACGCGCCCCTCGGGGATGGCATGCACGGTCAGGGCGTCGAAGGTCGCTTGTTCCCGGAGCCACGTAAGGAAGTCGTCGTCGAAGACGCGCTCGCCCGTCTGCCCGCGTTGGGCGCGCAGGTATTCTACGTCCGCGTCGCGGACGTGGGCCTGGGCCATCCAGTCCAGTAACCATTCCAGACCGGCGCTGACGCAGTACCCGGCTTGATGCTCTCCGTAGTCGGGATAGCTGCGGAAGAAGTGATCGAACTGCGCGTGCCGCTCGTGCAGGCCCATGCGGTAGTAGAGTTGGGCCATGGTCAGCTGGTACTGATCGGTGTACAGGATGCCCTCGGCTGTCCTACGGTCGGATCTTTTCATCTAATAACGCTTCCTTTCGGTGGTTGTCGGGTGTGAACAGAAATGGGGACCCGCAGGCTGCGCCGGTCCCCGTTTTTTCATTCACTCGTTGTGGATGAGCTAGGCTTGCTCGGCGAGCTGCGCCTTGATCTCGATGCCCTCTTCCAGGAGCTGGTTGACCGAGCAATAGTGGGAGATCTTGAAATAGCGATCCCTCAATTTGGAATCCAGTTCCTCTGGAAAGGTGAGGATCTTCTTGATATGCTCGGTGTATTCCTGGTCCGGCCCGCATTCCTCACAGTCCTCGGCGAAGACGCGTTCGTACTCCAGTTTGATCTCCACCCAGGGCAGGGGAAGGTCGTGATTCTGGGCGTAGGTGTGCAGGACGATGGTGGTGCAGGAGCCCAGGCTGGTCAGGAGCATCCCGTAGGGGGTCAACTTGTGGAGATGGCGGACCGGCTGAAAGTCGGCGGACGTTTCGTCGTGCGGATCCACGGCTTGAAATTCGATCTCAAAGCGGTCGTTCTGGCGGACAATGACCTTTTCAGACATTCGCGGCCTCCTATAAAAAGTCGCTTAGTCAGGTGGTCTGCTGATCTCTGGGTCACATCGTCAACGGATTGAACGGAGGAAGTGGGGTAGAGTCGGACCACCAGATCCGCTCAATCCGTTGACGTACATTTCTGTCGCGCTAGGCGCCGTACTTCTCCAGACGCAAAGCGTTGGCCATGGCCAGGGGCATGATGTGATGCGCGGGGAGACGTGGGCCCAGCCCACCCGTGATGCAGGCACGCTCTCCGAACGTCTCGACGTGATCCGGGCGGCACTGCTTTGACCAGAGCAGCAGGGGCACGGGGTGCCAGCTGTGATACTTGAGCTTGGCTGGCGTCGAGTGGTCGCCCGTGACGACGAGGACGTCGGGGTTCAGCGCACGGATGCGCGGCAGGAATGCGTCGAATTCCTCGATAAGCTTGACCTTGCGGTCGAAGTCGCCGTCCTCTCCGGCGCTGTCGGTGCGCTTGACGTGGAAGAAGAAGAAGTCATAGTCGTCCCAGACCTCTTCCAGCAGCTCGACTTCCTCCTCGACGGAGTGGCTGGCCGGCGGGCAGTACATGCCGACGAGCTTGGCGACGCCCCGGTACATGGGATACATGGCGATGCCGATGGCGTTCAGTCCAAAGGCCTGCTCGAAGTTGGGCCAGTCGGGGAGCTGGGAGAAGCCGCGCAGCAGCAGCATATTGGCCGGTTGCTCGTCGGCCAGCTTCTTGCGGGCTTCGCTGATGAACTGTCGCACCAGTTGAGCCGTCTTCTCGGCCTGCGGCTCGATAGCCTGCGGTTCAATGGGCTTAGCGCCCACCTCCTGCGGATCGGTCTCGCTGATCTCGTGAGAGAGTCCCGCGCCGCGCAGCACCAGCAGGAAGCGGTACTCCTTCACCGGCTCGACGAAGACCTCGACGCCCGGCAGCTCGATATCGCGCAGCAGGGGCATCAGCTCACGGTTCTTCTCCGTGGGGATCCGTCCGGCGCGCCGATCGGTGACCAGCCCGTTCTCGTCCACGGTGCAGAAGTTGCCGCGCGCGGCGATGTCGCCTTTGTGCAGGTCGAAGTCGATGCCCAGGGCCGAGAGCACGCCGCGCCCGACCATGTACTTGAGCGGGTCGTACCCAAAGAGCCCCAGGTGCGCGGGACCGCTGCCGGGCGTTACGCCCGGGGCGATCGGTTCGTGCAGCCCGCAGACACTCTCTACCGCGAGGGCGTCAAAGTTGGGGGTCTCAGCAGCTTCCAGTTCGGTGAGACCGTCTTTCTCCATGGGTAAGCCGCCCAGACCATCTAGGACCAGCAGGATAATCTTACGTTGATTGGCCTCTTGTAGCTTTTGCATAAGGGTGAGATCCACGTTGTTACTCCTTTCTCAAAAGTTGACGTTTTACCAGGAGCCGGTACTGCAAAACCGGACTCCTTGCCTTCTATTATACACCCACCTGTATGGAGGGGGAGGCGCTCAGGGGGGCGGGCAAACGAAGCGGTTCTAAGGCTTGCTAAGGTTGCTCAGCGCCTCCTGGCA
>CAZCPK010000138.1:4764-9330 GCA_964500755.1 uncultured Anaerolineales bacterium | reverse complement strand
GCAGCCGATAGTAGGTCCCGCCCGGCTCCGGGGGATCGCGCCGCACCATCAGCCGCGGCTCGTCGGGATGCGCCTTCCACGCGCCGTTGGGATCGGGGATGCGCATGGTCAGCAGGCGCCCGTCGCCGTCGACGTCCTGCTCGATCAGGCCCTCCAGCGGCTCCTCGTCGTAGGGATAGGGGCGCGTGCTGGAGCGGATGAACTTGGGCTCGTCGGCCAACGCCAGCTCGGCGCCATCGGGATTGACGCGCGGGCAGATGTAGAAGGCGCGCGTGTCGAGGGCGCGGGTGACGTCGTCCTCCTCACCATAGCCGCTGACCAGCGTCTCAATCAGGTAGAGACAGGCCGTCGACGGCGCCAGCTCGGTGGCGTGTAGATTGCCGTCGACCCAGAGCGCGGGCTTGTCGGCAGCGGCGCCGGTCGCGGTGTTGGTGACCGTCAGCAACCAGATGTCGCGGCCCTCGTAGCTCTCGCCGATGCTCTCCAGCTTCACCAGCTGCGGATAGTCCGCCGCGTAGTCCTGCAAAATCTGGGTCAAGTCGTCGTAGCGGTAGAAGGTGTTGAACTTTACGTCAGGCATGAGTTTCCTCCAAAAACAAGTCTAAAGTCGAAAGTCAAACGTTCCAACGTGCTAACGTTTGAACGTTGAAACGTTATTTTCACCCATACACGCGGAGCACGCGCTGAAGGACGTTGAGCAGCGGGCCCTCCATCTCGTAGCCGCCCTCGCCCAGCTCGCTGAGTCCCAGGAAGACGCCCTGGCGGCAGCGGTGGATCAGGCCCAGCACCAGCCGGCGCAGCGTGCGGGTACGGACCGCCATCTCGTCGGTGTCGGTCCAGGTGCGCCCCGGCTCCCAGCGGTGGCTGAGAACGTAAGGCTGCGTCAGCGGCTGATAGAGGCGCTCCCACCAGCCCCGTCCGCCCACATTGACCCAGACCTGGTAGTCGACGGGGCGGTTGCCCATGAGGAAGGTGTAGGCCGGCGCCAGCAGCACGGCGTCCTCCACCTCGACCTCCCAGTTGCGCACGTACTGCGCCGCGACGACGCCCGCCTCGACCATCTCGACGTATTCCTGACCCAACGGCTTCTCGCCCCAGGGCAGCGGGGACGGC
Source organism: uncultured Anaerolineales bacterium (assembly GCA_964500755.1). Classification (GTDB taxonomy): domain Bacteria; phylum Chloroflexota; class Anaerolineae; order B4-G1; family SLSP01; genus G713. Next base: position 8,217 of record CAZCPK010000138.1, on the reverse strand, counting down.
GGTTCTTCTGTCGCATGCTGACGCTCCGGCACCAGCCAGCGGAACTTCTGCACCGACTCGATCAGGTTGGCGGCGACGCGCCCGGCGTCGTAGTCTTCATGAAAGCCATAGCCGGGCTGCGAGAGCAGCTCGCCGAAGAGCCGCGCCAAGAAGTGATCGAGCGCAGCCCGCGTCCACCGCGCGGGTTTCTCCGTCTGATCCGTGGCGTAGGCTGCCAGCCAGGTGCGCAGCGCCTCATAGCGACCGCCCAGCACGTAGGTGACCCGCTGCTGCATCTCGGGCTTGAGGCCACCGAAGGGCTCCAACGCAGGATGCCCGTCGTGGACGCGATAGAGGATGCGTGAGAGCAGCTGTGCGCGCACCAGGTCGAGCTCGGCGACCGACTGCATCAGCGCGTAACTGACGTCGTAGCGCGTGGGACAGACGCCCCAGGCCGGGTGGGCCAGCGCGGCCCACGTCAGGAGCGTGCGGGTGGCGGGCTCGTCACGCAGCGCCCGCGACGGGCGATGGGAGCGCGCGGGCACCGCCAACTGCGCCAGCCGCTGGGCCAGCGAGAAGCGCAACACATCGGTGAGGAACGGCGCCAGCACGACGATCTCGCCCGGCGGCACGCCCTCGTCGTGGACCAGGCTCGCCACGCTCTCCGCGACCCAGTCCAGCATCTCCGGGTAGAAGCGGTGCACCTGATAGTACAGGGCGGCGCGCACGTCCCCGCTCTCGGCTGCCGCCGACGCCTCGAAGGACGCCTCCACCGGCAGCGCCTCCACCACCGGCGACGTGTAGTCGCCCGCGCGCTGATCTAACCCCGCCGTCACCGCGCCGCCCAGGGCCGCCACGTCGTCCGACATCACCAGCGAATCCGAGAAGCGCCGTGTTGCGTCGCAGAACTCACGCAGCGCGTAGCCACTCTCGGGATCGGCGCCCAGGAAGGTGCGGTGTCCCGCGCCCTCGTCGAAGATGAACAAGGCGCCCTCGGCCTCGGGCAGCCAGCTCGCCAGCAGCCGGTGCGCCATGGGCGTGTCCTCCTCGACGTTGTCGACCAGGAGATAGGTGTACTCTCTCAGCAGATAGTCGCGGCAGTGCGGCTCATTCCACAGATCGTGACAGAAGACCGTCATCTGCAGCGAGAAGTCGAGCAAATTGTGGGCCCGGCAGTAGCGGCGGAAGCGCTCGGCGCAGGCCTGCGCCTCGTCGTAGATGCGCAGCTGGCTCTCCTCGCCGGTCCACGCCGCCTTGAGCCGCGCCGCGATCTCGTGGATGGAAAAGCCCACGACGGCGGCCTTGTTGAGGTTGTCGAGCAGCTGGCTGTAGAGCCGGTTGCGGTCGATGGTGAGGGAGGCGAAGTAGCCTTCCTCGTCAATGAGCGGGCCGACGACCCGCGCCATAAAGTACTGCGCCGTCTCCAGCGTCAGAAACGTCGGGCGAGCGTCGGGCAAACCGAAACCCGCTTCTTCGACGACCAGGGGCCAGAAGAGGTCGATCATGCGGCGCGCGATGCCGCCCACGGTGGCGATCTCCACGCGCCCGCCGGGCGCCAGCCGAGGATCCCGGCGCGCGTCGTCGTAGGGCGCAGCCAACGTCCGCTGCGGCACCAGCACCAGGATCCGCTCGGCGGGCACGCCCGCGTCGAGCCAGCGCCGCAGACGGCCCACCCCGGCGGTCGTCTTGCCCGTCCCGGCGGGTCCGGTGAGAAAGAGTTTGCGCGTCGAGGGGGCCTCAAGGACGGCGCGCTGCGTTCTCGTGTACTCCTGGGATTCCGGTGTCTGCATCATGCTCCTTATTGTACCTATGGACGGAAGCAAGGCAAGGCATGATAACGGCAACTTACGACGTGAAAACCACTCCTGCGCCGTGAAAACCACTCCTGCGCCGTCAAAACCATGTCCACGCTGTCAAAACCGTCTCCTACCGCGCGAGAAGCGTACCCACGGCGTTGAAAGGATGGCGCAGACCGATCTCCTCCCCGATTGCCCTCCGCGCGCTCCATGATACGCTATAAGCGTGATCTGTCCCAATCGGCGATCTGCTCATCCTTACTCCAAGGCGTGGAGACGACGCCGGTTCAGAGTCGACCACTTGACCAAGAGACCACAAGACCAAGAGAGGAAAAGACTACCCGACAGTTTTACTCAAGGAGGCATGCCATGACCGTTCCCCTGCTCTTTGGTCCCTACGGCAGCGGCGCACTGACCCACGCGGAGCACTTCGCGCGGTACGGCGCCAACGCCTGCTGGTTCCACGGCTTTAACGCGGCGGCGTTCGAGCGCTGCGCCCAACACGACGTCGCCGCCTGCGTGGAGTTCAAGACGTTCCGCGCCGACTTCGACGCGCGCCCCGCGCTGCGCCCCATCGGCGTCGACGGCGAGCCCATCCGCTACGGCGACCTGGTGCAGGGCGTCTGTCTCTCGCAGACCGACTTCCTGGAGGAAATCGAGGCTGCGCTGCTGGACGGCGTGCACACCTACGCCCCGCGCGGTATCTGGCTCGACTACCTGACCTACGCCGGCTGGTTCGAGACGCCCACACCCGACCTGCAGGAGAGCTGCTTCTGCGAGGCCTGCATCGCCGACTTCTGCGAGGCGACGGGGCTCGACGTGACGACGCCCCGCCAGATTCTCTCCCGGCACGCCGCCGCGTGGGAGCGTCGCAAGTGCGAGCGCGTCGCCCGCCTCGCCGCCCACTACGCCGAGATCATCCGCGCGCACCACCCGGCGTGCGTCGTCGGCGCCTACATGTGTCCCTGGACGCCGGAGGAGTTCGACGGGGCCCTCTCCCGGATCTTCGCCCAGGACTATCAACGGCTCACGCCCACCATCGACGTCTTCACCCCGCTGATCTACGTAGCAAAGAGCGGGCGCGCGCCGACGTGGGGCCGCGACTTCCTGGAGCGCGCCCCAGGCTTCGTGCCCGCCGACCGGAAGGTGCAGCTGATCCTCGACGTCCTGGACTTCCCCGCCAGCCTGGAGACCACAACCGAAGCAGCACACCCTACCTGGGGCGTGCAGGTCTTCGACGGCGCCGAGATCTTCGGGACTCCCGAGAAGGGCAGCCGCTTCCGCGAAGCCGTCCGGGAAATCCGGCAGCGCATCGACGAGTCATAAAAGATGGATTTGCGCCCACATATCGACAACTATACAAACATAACGCTCTATCTAAACTTCTTGACGCTTAAACGATATACGTGTATTATGAAAATGCATGGAGAAATTAACCATAACTAAGGAGGTGTCCCATGCGTAAGGTCCTCGGTCTGATCGTGCTCTGTGGGCTCATGCTCTTGCCGGTTGCATCCGTCGAAGCAGCGCCCACCCAGTGCACCGAAACCATCCACATTGTGCAGCCCGGCGAGAACCTCTTCCGCATCTCGCTGCGCTACAACGTGACCATGGCTGCGCTCTCGCGGGCCAACGGCATCGTCAATCCCAACCACGTCTACGTGGGCCAGCGACTGGT
>CAZCPK010000138.1:0-4754 GCA_964500755.1 uncultured Anaerolineales bacterium | reverse complement strand
GGTCATCCCCTGCGGCTCTACGCCGCCGCCCGCGCCGCCACCGGCACCCTCGGGCAAGGTCCACGTCGTCCAGCCGGGCGAGTCGCTCTCGACCATCGCCGCGCACTACGGCGTCAACATGTGGGCCATCGCCCGGGCCAACGGCATCGCCAACCCAAATCACGTCTACGTGGGCCAGCGGCTGGTCATTCCCGGCGTCGCACCGCAACCCAAGCCCAAGCCGACGGCGGCGCCCGCCCCGGCGCCCCCCTCCTCGGGCAGCACCGGTACGTGGTACGGTGAGTACTACAAGGGCACGGAGCCGGAAGGCGGCCCCGTCTTCACCAAAAACAGCGCGGCGCTCAACTTCCACTGGGGGCTGGGCTCGCCCGATCCGCGGCTCTGCTGCGACGAGTTCTCGGCCCGTTGGTCGCGACGGTTCAACTTCCGCGGCGGCGTCTACCGCTTCGTGCTGACGGTGGACGACGGCGCGCGCGTCTGGGTCGACGAGCAGCTGGTGCTGGACGCCTGGGAGATCCAACCGGAGACAGAACACACCTTTGACGTCACCATCGCGCCCGGCCACCACACCATCACCATCGAATACTTCGAGGCGGAGGCCGTCGCCACGCTGCAGTTTTACTTCAAGCGGGTCGGCAACGCACCGGCGCCCGAACCGGCGCCCCCCGGCGGCGACGCACACTGGCAAGCGACGTACTATCCCAACGCGGAGCTGGCCGATCCCGCCGTCACCACGATCCAGCAGGCGCAGATCAGCGCCGACTGGGGCACGGGCGCGCCGCTGGAGAGCGTCCCCGCCGACAACTTCAGCGTCCGGTGGACGCGGGCCGTCAGCTTCCAGGGCCGCACCTATACCTTCTGCGCGCAGGCCGACGACGGCGTCCGCATCTTCCTCGACGATCAGCCCATCCTGGACGAATGGGAGATCTCCAACGGCAGTGTGACCACCTGCCGCGACGTGCCCGTCAGCGCAGCAGTTCATAACGTCCGCGTGGAGTACTTCGAGGCGACCGGCAGAGCCAAGATCAAGGTCTGGTGGGAGCCCAAATAGAAGATGACGAGGCAAGGCCCCTTTTGACCTTCCTCCAAAGGTAGTCGCGGCCCCCGGAGATGACACCGGGGGTCGCGGCGTTGTTTCACCATCGTTTGCAACTCCATAACCACACACCGCAACCGCAAGAAAGGATTCCATCTTGAACGACGAAACCACCCGCACCTCACCCTCACTTCTCGTCCAACTGAGCACCGGCGCCGTCGCGCGCCTGGTCATCAACACGGCCCGTCGCTTCGGCTACACCTTCGCGCCCGCGTTGAGTCGCGGTCTCAGTCTCCCCCTGACGGCCATCACGCCCCTGCTCACCACCAGCCAGCTGACCGGCTTACTCAGCCCCGTCTTTGGACCGCTGAGTGACCGTTGGGGCCATCGAACCATGATGTTGATGAGCATGGCGATGCTCGCTGTGGGCATGCTGCTCGGCGGCGCGCTGCCCTATTACACCGTCCTGTTGATCGCCTTTTTCTTGAGCGGTCTCGCCAAGGCCATCTACGATCCGGCGCTGCAGGCCTACGCGGGGGAACACGTCCCCTACGCGCGGCGCGGACGGGCCATTGCGCTGATCGACCTGTCGTGGTCGGGAAGCACGCTGCTGGGCATCCCCCTGCTCGGCCTGCTAATTGAGCATCGGGGCTGGCGGGCGTCGTTCCTGGCCCTGGGGATGCTGGCGCTGGTGGGGTTCGCGGCGCTCTCCGCCATCTTCCCGCGCGCGGACAGCCCGAAAGAACGCGGACCGGTACATCCCTGGCGGACCTTTCGCGACGGGTGGCGGCTCGTGCGCCAGAGCCGGTCGACGCTGGCTGCGCTGGGCATCGCCGTGTTGATCAGCGCCGGCGCCGACAACTTCTTCGTCGTCTACGGCGCCTGGCTGGAGCAGACCTTCGGTTTGAGCACCGCCGGCGTCGGCTTTGCGACCATCGCCATCGGCGTCGCCGAGGCCCTGGGCGAGCTGCTGACGGCGGGGCTCAGCGACCGACTGGGACTCAAACGGGCTATCGGTATCGGCCTGCTCTTCTCCTGCCTCAGCTATCTGATCTTGCCCTTCGTCGGGGCGAGCACGGCGCTGGCGCTGGTCGGGCTCTTCGCCATCTTCATCAGCTTCGAGTTCGTCATCGTCACCGTCATCTCCATCTTCACGGAGCTGCTGCCGGACGCCCGCGCCACGGCGCTCTCGGCCAACATCGCCGCCATGGGCAGCGGGCGGATCGTCGGCGTCGTGATGGGCGGTTTCATCTGGCAGGCCGGCGGTATCCTGGCGATCGGTCTCGTCTCCGCGGCGATCCAACTCCTCGCCTTACCCCTGTTGATCTGGGGAATACGCACGCTGGGTGAAGAATAGGACCGCGATGTAGACTCTCAAATTACGGTATTAGGGTGTAGCCAAGTGCGACGCACCTTATGCCGTAATTTCAGATAGACCACAAGTTGACAAAATCTCGAGAGCGGATATGATGGGCGTAGTGAATTGTATTTGTTGACCAATTGACCAAGAGACAAACAGACCACCAGACTATTTTCAAGGAGAAAATTGGGATGTTCACAATGTCACCACTCCTTCGGCTGGGCGGGTATTGTGCATCCTTGTTTATCACCTAGAAGATAACGCAAGTTCGATAGCAACGACCTTCCAAGGCCGTGGGGAGCAACTCCTCACGGCCTTTTTGTGTACCTACCCAGACGTGTCCGTCCGGAGTTACCAGGCACATCGGAGGCAAAGAAGACGCACAAACAGCGACGTCCTTGTCTTCGCCAGGCGCCTCGCAAAAAGAGCCCGTTGAACGCGCAACGTCACCAACAGAATCAGATCGGAGAGGCAAATCCATGCTAAAAGTATCGAACGTCCACAAATCCTACGGGCTCTATCCCGTGTTGAAAGACGTCTCGTTCGTCGTCAACCCCGGGGAGCGGGTCGGGCTCATCGGGCCGAACGGCTGCGGCAAGACGACGCTCTTCCGCATCATCGCGGGACGGGAACAACCGGACCGAGGCAGCGTCCGCTTTCAGCCGCCCGATCTCCGGCCCGGCTACCTCGAACAGGGGCTGGTCCACGGTCCCGACGACACCGTCGGCGACCTGCTGCGCGTCGGCGACGCAGCGCTGGCGGATGCCGAGGCCGAGGTCACGGCGCTGGCGACGGCGCTGGCGACGGCGTCGCCCGCCGAGCAGGTCGCGCTGGCGGAGCGTTATAACGAAGCGCTGGCCCAGCTCGAGCGTCTAGCCGCCGCACGTCCTCGGGAACACGAGGCCCAGGCGGTCCTCGCCGGGCTGGATCTCGACGAGATCGACCTAAAGACGCCGGTGACGATCCTGAGCGGCGGGCAGAAGACACGCCTGGGCCTGGCCCGGATCTTGCTGAACCACCCGCGGCTGCTCCTGCTCGACGAGCCGACCAATCACCTCGATATCGAGGCGCTGGAGTGGCTGGAAGCGTGGCTGCAGGACTATCCGGGCGCCGTGCTCTGCGTCTCCCACGACCGCACCTTCCTCGACAACACCGTCACGCGCATCCTGGACCTGGAACCGGAGAGCCACACCGTCGTCGAGTACGTCGGCAACTACTCCGACTACGTCGAAGCGTGGGAGCGCAAGCGGCGTAAGCAGATGACTCAGTGGAAAGACGAACAGGAGGAGATCCAGCGCGTCAAGGCCGACATCGCGCGCGTCAAGTCGCAGGCCATGAGCGTGGAGCTGACCACGACGTCGGGGCAGCCGACGGTGCGCCGGTTGGCCAAGAAGGTCGCCCGCAAGGCGTCGGCGCGCGAGAAGAAGTTGGGGCGCTATATCGAGAGCGACGAGCGGGTCGACAAGCCCAAGCAGCGCTGGCAGATGAAACTGGAGTTCGTGGAGACGCCGGAGACGGGCCAGGACGTGCTGCTCCTGGAGGGAGTGACAGCGGGCTACGATGGCGAGCCGCTGCTGCGGGACGTCAACGGCGTGCTGCAGGCCGGGGAGCGCGTGGCGCTGGTCGGTCCCAACGGCGCGGGCAAGACGACGCTGCTGCGGGTTATCACCGGGGAGCTGGCGCCCCTCAGCGGGCGGGTGCACCTGGGCAGCAACGTCAAGGTCGGCTACTACGCGCAGGAGCAGGAGACGCTGGACCCGGAAAGCACGCCCTTCGCCGCCGTCCGGCAGGTCGCCGTGATGTCCGAGACGGAGACCCGTGCGTTTCTCCACTACTTCCTCTTCTCCGGCGACGAGGTCTTCACGTCCATCGGCTTGCTGAGCTACGGGGAACGGGCGCGGCTGGTGCTGGCGCGACTGGTCGCCTCCGGCTGCAACTTCCTGGTGCTCGACGAACCCGTCAACCACCTGGACATCCCCAGCAGGTCGCGCTTCGAGCAGGCCATGACGGCCTTTGAGGGCTCGGTAGTAGCCGTGGTCCACGACCGCTACTTCATCCGCCAATTCGCCACGCGCCTCTGGTCCGTCCGCGACGGGAGGCTGCAACACTACCTCGACCTGCGGGAGATGCAGCGGATCCGCAAGACGAATGCAGAGACCACGCCATAAAGCAGAACGCCACGAGGAACCATAGAGTACTGGTCTCTCGTGGCGTTTCTCACGTGGGTCACGTACGCAAGTACGACCCACCTGACTATTTCACGGCCTGGTGAAACCCTCCAGATCGACGGAGACGGCCTGGCCCAGATCCTCCAGGCTGTCGTAGAGCAGCTGGAAGACGTAGCGGGCGTTGTGGGTA
>CAZCPK010000137.1:0-9371 GCA_964500755.1 uncultured Anaerolineales bacterium | reverse complement strand
CGTGGGTTCCCCGCCGAAAAACTGCACGGACGCGAAGGTGAAGTCGTCGGTGGTGAAGGTTTCCAGCGTCTGCAGCGCGGTCTCCACCGTCATCAGGGCGCGCCCCTGTCCGTAATCCCCGCCGTAGGCGTTGCAGTAGCGACAGCGCATGTTGCAATCCTGGCTGACCAGAAGGGTGAGGCGGTCGCCGAGGGACGTGGTCTCGTATTGGACGGCGGGACGCTTGGCGGTCTGTTGCTTGATCCCCTGGTGCAGTGTCCGGAGGAGCCCTTCGACTTCTTCAGGCTCACACACGTGGGTTCGGGCACAGGCCGCAACGTCCCGGGAAGTGGCGTAGCTTTCCAGGACGTCGGCGGCCTGCTCGTTGATCTTGAAGAACGTCAGGGTAGGGGGATGATACGCGACGTTGACGCCGTCCCTGCGGACGACGTGCAGTTCCAGGTCGCGATAGTTCTCCTCCACGGCAATGGGTGTCTGGTAGATCATGCGTGTGCTCCTGTTCTCACAAAAACTTGGAGTGTCTATACTGGCCTGTTCCTATCTCTCCGAGGTGGAGTGCGGCAGGACGGAACGTACGTTCCGCCCTGCTGCGATCAAACAGTCTGTTCAGATTAGCACCAAAGTCCACAACCGGTGTTCGTGCCGGGAGCAATAGGCTCTTCGAGCACTTCCAGATCTTCCAGATCAATGATCTCGATCGTCATGTTTCTCACCTCCTTTCTGTTTTGGATTTCCAGAACACGGTCTGTGTTCTGTCCTCGAACGCCGGTCTAGGCCCAGCGGCTTGGACAGTGCACAGGCGTGTTAGGGAGCGACTTGGGGGTCAACGGACGCGGGCCTCGACCCGTTGACCGGTCTGCTTCGTCGTGTCGTATTCCTTACGTTTTGTCCGCAGCCCGTCTTCTCTCATAACTCTTAAATTGATAGTGGAAATCGTAATCGTCAGATCTGAGATTCCCTCTTTCTTCTTACCCCCTCCGGGGAAGCGGATTGCTTACCGTGTCCCAGGTATCCTCATTCTTGTTGTATTTCTGGATTCACCGCATGTCGTCTGCGTGCTTACACGTCGAAGCGGACGTTCTTCTGCCCCGAGATCTGGGCGGCAATCGCCATTGCCGCCCCCTTGTTCAAGATCTCCAGGGCCGGGGTTTGCGCCAATTTGAGCCACGACGTCTGCCCGCTGCGCCGGAGATAGCGCTTCACCATGTCGTATCCCAAGCAGCGCATTAGATAGCGATAGGATCTGGCCTCCTCAGTCGCGTTGGGCGGGCGGAAAATGTCGTGAAACTTGACCGGGCTACCCAGAAAAGGCTCGATCTCTTGCCAGAGATAGTGTTTGTTGTGCTCAAACCAGCGTTGCGTGCCCGGTGGGACCTCCGCCAGTTCTTCCCAGGAAACGTCGGGATGAAGCGCCGCGGCAAAGGCCAGGCCGACGCCCTCAAGGCAGAGTCTGTCCAGTATACAAGTCGGTCCGAGGTGGGACTCACGTAGCATGCGTCCATAGCCGTACGTAATCCGATAGGAGAGGAAATTTCGGAGTGTTTGTCGGTTACCTTCGCCGGACTCGAGGGGAGGCGCTGCAGCAAGGTCGATCGCAAGGGTCCAGCGGTCGTCGTGATGGAACGTCACCACGCTTTCGTGACCGTCGGCGACGAGTAGATAGAGCGAAAACGCCCTCGCATAAGGCGCCTTTTCGTGGCAGCGGCGCAGGAGCGTGTCGCAAAGATCTGCAGCGTCGTGTCGCCATCCGGCCGCCACCTTCCCGGCGTCAATGTTCGTCGCCTCGTCCCCCGATCTATCTAGGGCTCGCCGGAAGGCGGTCAGGAGTGCCCGGTGCTTGGTCCGATACTTATCTTCACCATCGGCGAGCTCTTGGTAGAGAGGGACGTAGGCGTAGGTGAGCGGCGGTGCGGACGGCGACGAGTTTGCCTTGGATGTCGACGGTGCCTTTGGCTGCATCTGCTTTTCCCGGATACGCGCCAGTTGCTTTCGCTTGGCGGCCTCGGCCTCGCGGCAGTGTTGGAGCATGGTCTCGACGGCGTGCTGCCAGGCGGGGCAGGCGGCTTCCTGCACGTAGTAGAGCGCCAGTCTAAAGTAGTCCTGCGCTTCCGACAACAGCTTCTGATAGTACCCTTGCATATAGATCAACGTGCCGATCAGATTGACGTCGGGACGGTCGGCGCTTTCGACCTCATCCGCCAGCTCGTTGTCCAAGATGACCTGGGTGAGCAAGGGAGTGTACAGGTGATCGCGATAGTCGCTGCGCCAGTCCTGCACGTTGTCCAGTAATTGAAGTCCCACGTGATAGGCCTCGCAGGAGGCCAGCAGCGTCTCGGGCGCGGGCCGTTCCGCCAGCTGAGCCAGCGCGGCGATGGTCGCTTTGGCCATGGCGCTCTTCCCCGCCGCGACGGCGACCTTTTCCTCTTCCGTATACGGCGCGATCCGGTAGAGATGGGCGAGGCGCTCGATCTGGAGCGCCTCAACGCGCTCTCGGCGATAGGTGGTAAAATCGTCCCAGAAGGGGCTGGGCCGCGCGAAGAGCTCGCTCAAGAGCAGACAGATTTCCTGATAAGCCGACGTGACCCAGAAGGCGACGCTCGGCTCCCATTTGACCTTACCGTCCATCAGACGGTCGGTGAGTAGGACGAAATCCAGGTAGAGCGCGTTGCTCAGGGCCAGGGGCTCATAATAGGCCAGGGGGATAGAAGGAAAATGCTCGTAGAAGAGATAGGGAAACGTGAGGTAGAAATTCTCTCCCGGCTCTCCGGTGTGGGCCGTGAGACGTCCCTCCGCCGGTGTGCTTGAATCGATGACCCGGCCGAGCGTGCCAAAGCTCAGTTCCTCTCGCTTCTGTGCTCTGAGACGTAGCAAACGCGGTAGTGCCTGACGACGTATTTCCACGCCCAGCTGGGCTACCGAGGTAGGTGATTGGACCATGTGACCGCCTTGAGGGGGGAATTGGCACCCCGCCGTCCGCCTTTTCCAATACGCACTAGCCTGCTAAAGAGATCCTCGGTTCTCTTGAAGGAAAAAAATCCTTGAGCTCGTATGCCGAGGAATACTCTTGTTAGGATAGCGGATATTTCCCCTTTACGATTAGTGATAAATGTCACATGTAAATTATGACATTTATCCTGGATGATCTGGAGGATATTCCTACATGATGGATCGTGGTGCTAGCAACGTTTCTGTTGATCTTCGACTTCCGATTTTGCGGTATACTTGGAAAAAGCGCAACTTTTTTCGGAAAAATCCGTATCCTATACGTGGATGGCACGGGAGCTGTAAACGCAGGAGCGTTGTTGGCCGGTTGTGTATGTGCACCAGGTACCTGCGGATACGGTCAGATAGCAAATCTGTAGAGTTAGGAGGACATATGTGGGGAGGCTTATTTAACACCCAGGCGGTTGCCGCGCCTTCTTTGCTTCGTGAGCGGGGAAAGGGCCCCGCAGAGGCCGGGAACGGCCTGATTCGGCTGGAAAACCTGGTCAAGACCTACGCCAACGCTGCCGGGATTTTTGAGGTATTGAAGGAGATCACGGTAGGGATTAAGCGGGGGGAATTTGTCGCCGTTATCGGAAAATCGGGCAGCGGAAAGTCCACGTTGCTCAACATGATCGCCGGTATCGACCGCCCGACGTCGGGTGAGGTTTACGTGGGAGAGACGGCGGTCCATGCGCTCACGGAAAATCAGATGGCGGTCTGGCGAGGACGTAACGTGGGTATCGTCTTTCAGTTTTTCCAGCTCTTGCCCACGCTCTCGCTGGTCGAAAATGTAATGTTGCCGATGGATTTCTGCAACGTCTACGCAGCGGGAGAGCGCCGCAAGAAAGCGCTGGCGCTCCTCGACCGCGTCGGTCTCAGCGACCACGCCGATAAGCTGCCCTCCGCCATCTCCGGCGGACAGCAGCAGCGTGTGGCCATTGCCCGCGCGCTGGCGAACGATCCGCCCATTATTTTGGCCGACGAGCCGACGGGAAACCTCGACTCGCGGACGGCGGAGTCTATCCTTACGCTCTTTGAGGCCCTGGTCGACGAGGGCAAGACGATTGTGATGGTGACCCACGACACCAGCCAGGCCCGGCGTGTCTCCCGCACGCTCCTGCTGGTAGACGGGGAGATCGTCAACGAATACGTGGCCCGCGCCCTGCCGGCGCTCTCCCACCGGCAGATGCTGGAGGCGACGCGAGCAGCGCAACCGCTGCACTTCAAACCCGGCGCGACCATCATCCAGGAAGACACGCCTGGAGACCGCTTCTACATCGTCACCCAGGGGGGCGTCAACGTGGTGCTACGTCGCAGCGACGGCGCCGACGTCGTTGTCGCGCGGTTGCACGCGGGCCAGTATTTCGGAGAGGTCTCACTTCTGCACGGACGGCGCACCTCGGCGACGGTCCGGGCGGCGCCGGAGACGGGCGTGGAGCTCCTGGCGGTGGATCGTCCCACGTTCAAGGCGCTGCTCTCGGCGTCGACGGCGACGCGCGAAGCCCTGGGGCGAACGGCGCGCGAGCGTCTCTCAGAGACGGATACGCAGAGAGGTGCGGTGTGACGCTGCAACCCCGTTGGCGTAAGGTGCTGCGCGATCTCTGGGGAAACAAGGCGCGCTCCTTTCTCGTGATTTTGACGATCGCCCTGGGCGTCTTCGCCGCCGGGTTCGTGAGCACGTCCTTCACCATGGTGTTGAGTGACATGCAGGCGGAGCACGAAGCCGTCCATCCCAGCGCCGCCACCATCCATACCAACTATTTCGACGACGAGCTCACCTGCGTCCTGGAGAAACTCCCGGGCGTGCAGGCCGTAGAGGGCCGCAGCTACATGGACGCGCGGATGCTGGCGCCAGACGGACAGAAGATTTCGCTGGGCGTGGAGATGATTCCCGACGATGGGGTCCCGACGATTGATCGCCTGCGTCCTGCCGTTCCCGGCGGCGTGGTGGCGCCGTTAGGGGAGCGCGAACTCTATCTAGAGCGTTCCGTCGGTGAGATTTACGCAGTGGAACCCGGCGACGTCGTGCGCGTGCTGCTGAACGACGGCGGTGTCCGAGAATTGCGCGTCGCGGATCTGGTACACGACGTCAAAATGCCTTCCTACGTCTTCTCGGGGCGGATCCGGACCTTTGTCACGCCGGAGACCATGTGGTGGCTGGGAGGGCCGCGCAATTATACTCAGGTCCGTTTCACGTTGACGCAGGAGACCTACGACAAAGTGCATGCCGAGCAGGTCGCGGACGCCGTCGGTGAGCGGGTCTGGCAGACCGGGCGGGAGGTTTACTTCACCTACGTGCCGGAACCGGGAGAGCATTGGGCCAGTCAGGTGACCAGGGGATTGGCCGCGGTGATGTCTATCCTGGGGATCTTGACCATATTTTTGAGCGGCTTTCTGGTGGTCAACACAATCACGTCTCTGTTGGGCCAGCACGTGCAGCAGATCGGGATGATGAAGGCCGTGGGTGCGCAGACCGGTCAGGTGATGAGCATGTACTTGTTGCTGGTCCTCACCTTCGGGCTGCTGGCGTTCTGCCTTTCGGTGCCCCTCTCGGCGCTGGCGAGTTTCTACACGGCGCAGGGCATCAGCGGGCTATTGAACTTCAATCTGCGGGGATTTCGCGTGCCGCCGCTTGCGCTGGCCTTACAGGCCGGCGTCGCTCTCTGCGTACCGGTCGGTGCGGCGCTGATCCCCATCCGCGCCGGGACCAGACTGACCGTCCGGGAAGCGTTGGATCACTACGGCCTGGGACGATCTGCCTTTGGCCGTGGGTGGCTCGATCGTCTGACGGAGCGCGTGCGCGGCTTGCCTCGCCCCTTGCTGATCTCGCTGCGCAATACGTGCCGGCGCAAGTGGCGGCTCTTTCTCACGCTCTGCACCTTGACGCTGGGAGGCGCTATCTTTATCGCGGTCTTCAACCTGTGGGGTGCTTTCAACGCGACGCTCCCCCAGTCCCTGGGCTATTTTCTGGCCGACGTCAACGTCACCTTTGACCAATGGCACCGCATTCAGCGCCTGGCTCCTATTGTCGAACAGATCCCCGGCGTCGTTCACGCGGAGGGCTGGGGGGAAAGCGTCGTTCAGCTGCTCGATGATGGCGGGGAGACGGGGCTGGAGGTTCTGTTGATCGCGCCGCCGGCTGACTCGGACATGATTGAGCCGGTCTTGACCTCAGGGCGCTGGTTGACGCCGGAGGACGAAAACGCCCTCGTCATCGGAAACCATTTGTTGGACAGACGCCCCGAGCTCCAGGCCGGGGATACGGTGGCCTTGAAGGTCGGCGAACGGACGTACGATTGGCAGATTGTGGGGACGTATGAGCTGATCGGCAACGTGGTGCCCCCCATCCTCTACACGAACTACGAGTACCTGGCGGGAATCCGCAACAGCGTTGACCGGGTCTCTAACCTACGGATCGTCACCGAACCGCACGACGAGGAGACCCAGCTCCGTGTGATGAAGGCGTTAGAAGCGCGATTGGGGAAGGAAGGTATCCGAATAGCCAGCATGGAGAGCGGTGCCCAATCCATACAGCAGCAGACAGCGACGAGCGACATCTTCATCTATTTCCTCTTGGTGATGGCGCTGTTGATCGCTCTCGTCGGCGGCCTGGGACTGATGGGCACCATGAGCATGAACGTCATGGAGCGCACCCGAGAGATTGGCGTGATGCGTTCCATCGGCGCTGTGGACGGTAGCATTCGCCGGATGGTCGTTGTTGAGGGGGTGCTGGTTGGATTGAGCAGCTGGTTGTTGGGTGGTCTCCTCGCACAGCCGATTAGCGCATTGCTATGCGCTCAGGTAGGCATCGCTTTGATGCAGAGCCCAATGCGTTATAATTTCTCATGGCTGGGGGTGGGGATCTGGCTGGTTGCCGTATCGTGTCTCTCCGCGCTGGCCAGCCTGTTGCCCGCTCGTAAAGCCACGCGCTTGACGATCCGTGAGGTGCTGGCTTATGAATAGAGGTAGAAGGTGTGATTGTGGGGATACCTGCGGACCCGCGAGGTCCGAGTATGTTATTGAACAGAATATCAGGAGGAAGAGAACGGATGCGTAAGTTGCTATTGATCCTGGGGATGGTGACCGTAGTTCTGCTCAGCGGTTGCGGAGGGATGGGCGGAGGTCAGCCGACGGCGACGCCGCTGCCGCCGGTAACTTCTGGGGATTTGAACACCGTTATCGCCGAGGCCGTGATCGAGCCGGTGCGCTGGAGCGAGTTAAGTTTCGAGCGCGGTGGGACGGTTGAGGACGTGCCGGTCGCCGAAGGCGAAGTGATCGAGGCGGGAACGTTGTTGGTCAAGTTGGATACGACGACGGCCGAACTGACGTTGCTGGAGGCGGAGGCGGCCCTGGCGGCTGCTAAGGCGTCCCTGGCCGAGGTCAAGGCCGGGCCGCGTCGCGAAGAGCTCGCCATGCAGGAATCTGAAATTGAGGCAGCGCAGGCCGGCGTCGCGCAGGCCGCGGCGCAACGGGACGAGCTCCAATCCGGGGGCGTCGAGGCGCAGGTCGCGGCCGCCGAGGCGCAACTGGCGGCCGCCAAGGACCAGTACTGGGATGCCAAGAATGCCTTCGATCACTACGGTTGGCAGCTGGGGGACAAGGCTCATACGCAGCTCGAGGCCGCGCAGGCTGCGGTAGATTCCGCGGAGACTCAAGTGACGCAGGCCCAGCAGGGCGGGACGGCGCAGTTGCGCGCGTTGGAGGCTTCGGTGTGGGCTGCGGTTGCACAGCGGGACGTGGCCGAGGCGCGACTGGCCTTGACAAGGGCCGGCGCCACAGAGGAACAGATTGGTAAGGCCGAAGCGGCGGTGCAACAGGCCGAGGCCACGGTAGCGTCGGCGCAGGCGGCCATCGACCTGCTCTCCCTGGAAGCGCCCTTTGACGGAACCGTCGTGCAGGTCAACGTGGAGCCGGGAGAGCTGGCTAATCCCGGCGTGCCCGTGGTGGTGCTGGCGACCTTGGGCCGGCTGCAGGCGCGGACCACCGACTTGACGCAGATGCAGGTGGTGCGTGTCTCGGCGGGTCAGCCGGTGACGGTGACCATCGATGCGCTGGAGGATGCGCCGATCAAGGGCACGGTGGAGCGCATCGAGCTCCAGGCGGTGGACTATCGCGGCGACGTGACCTATCCGGTGTTGATCTCGCTGCAGACCCCCCCTGAGATCTTGCGTTGGGGCATGGAAGCATTGGTGGAGATCGACGTTAAGTAGATTTCTTCGGCGGAAGAGACCTAACGCCTCCAGGTGCAGCTAGCACCCGGAGGCGGTTTCGTTGCGGAGTCAGCAGGTGCCGTGGGCCAGCAGCGCGACCCGTTGGCCCTCGTGGTAGAGTCGATTGTAGGTCTCGCAGGCGTCAGGCGTGGAGGCTGTGATCAGCTCCAGGCCGTGCTGCTCGATGGCCTTCTTGATCTTCTGGGGGCATTTGAGCCGCCCGTGGACGCCCAGACCCAGCACCAGCACGTCGACGCCCTGATCGTAGACCCCGGTGATCATGGCTCGCTTGAGGCGGTGACCGTTCCGCTCGCTCCAGGCTGTGACGTCCTCACCGATCAGTCGGATGTCCTTACCGACACCGTTCGACGGTGAGTGTTCTTCGCCGTTGATGACGAACGTGGCCCAAGAAAAGTGCTCAATGGGTCCTTCAGGATCATCAAACATTTGGTTTCTCCTTATCAAAAAGTCCCATTGTCTTTAGTCTGGTCGTCAGGTAGTCAGCAATGGGAACGAGTGAACCAAATTGAGGGAAAATCCGTGAAATCCGCTTGATCCTCTGACCAAGTTTACTCTGGTGTGGTTTGGTTTTCCCTTTTTACTGACGACTATCTCCATTATACAGGAGAATCGCCGGCGGTTATCGGCGGCGTTTGGTCAACTCGGTCCTGACGTCGTCCAGCGTCAGGTCGCGGGCGGAAAGCAGCACCAACAGATGATAGATCAGGTCGGCGATTTCTTCCGCAAGCCGCTGATCGCTCTGGCCCTTGCCCGCCAACATCACTTCCATGGCCTCCTCGCCTACTTTTTTTAAGATTTCGTCACCGCCGTCCAGTAGTTTGACGGTGTAAGAGCCAGCGGGACGGTTGGTCTTGCGGTCCTGAATCACGTCGAAAAGTTCATCGAGAATGTCGGTCATGGGGTTGCTCCTCTCAAAGTGGTCTGATGGTCGTATAGTCACTTAGTCGGGTGGTCACCTGGTCAACGGATGCAGAACGATTCAGCGGACTAGAGAAAAATCTGTTTAATCCGCTAAATCCGGTGATCAAATCTCCGAGATCTTCGGTAATCGGCGGTAGAAACAACTGCGGTGTCCCGTGTGACAGGCCGGGCCCGCCGGATCGACCTTGACCAGCAGGGTGTCGGCGTCACAGTCGATCCAGATCTCACGCACGC
>CAZCPK010000136.1:0-9421 GCA_964500755.1 uncultured Anaerolineales bacterium | reverse complement strand
TGTGAATCCGTGTGAATCTGTGTCCAATGCTCCCTGGGTCTGAACGGTTACAAATTATTAACCTGTCTCTGTTTCAAAAAAATACCATTTGTAGTATCGGCCTCCGGCGACTTGCAGCGGGGAAATTTGCTTAATCCGCTCAATATGCTGATGTCAGATTCCGCTTGTCATTGAGGGATTTCGAAGCGAGTGGTCAGCGGAGACCCGCGCCAATGTCGCAGAACGTGCTTAGCCGCGCCCAAGGCAAACGCAGCCGGGTTGATGACCTGGGTACACGTTGCCCGGAGGCGCTGAGCAACCTTAGCAAGCCTTAGAACCGCTTCGTTTGCCCATTGAGCGCTATCTTGCCACGCTTTTTGCCTGTGGTATAGTGAACTGCGCTCCATTGGATATGTGACGCCAGAGACTACCCGCGTGGCGGACCGAGCCCGTTTTCTCTTGCATCCGGGCCTGTCGGTCCGCTACCGGAGAAGGAGAAGGATAGCTATGCTTAAAAGTCATACGTGCGGCGAATTACGGGCAGAACACGCGGGTCAGGAGGTAAAGCTGGCCGGCTGGGTCAACCTGCGACGCGATCACGGCGGCGTGATCTTTATCGTCCTGCGTGACCGCGAAGGCTTGACGCAGGTGGTAGTCAACTCCGATACGGCGCCGCGGGCGCACGCCGTCGCCTCCGAGGCCCGCAGCGAGTACGTGCTGCGGGTGCAGGGCACGGTGCGCAAGCGCCCGGACGACCAGGTCAATCCGGAGTGGGTCACCGGGGAAATTGAGGTGGAGGCTTCGGGGATCGAGATCCTCAACACCTCGGAGACGCCGCCTTTCTACATATACAAGGAATCGGACGTCGACGAGGCGCTGCGGCTCCGCTATCGCTACCTCGACCTGCGTCGGCGGCGCATGCAGCGTAACCTCATGCTGCGGCATCGCGTCGTCCACTTCATCCGCGAGTTCATGGACGCCGAGGGCTTTCTTGAGATTGAGACGCCCTATCTCTTCAAATCCACGCCGGAGGGCGCCCGCGACTACCTGGTGCCCAGCCGCGTGCATCCGGGCAAATTCTACGCGCTGCCCCAGTCGCCGCAGCAGCTTAAGCAGCTGCTCATGGTCTCTGGATTGGAGCGCTACTACCAGATCGCCCGTTGCTTCCGGGACGAGGATCTGCGGGGCGACCGACAGCCGGAGTTCACTCAGCTCGACCTGGAGATCTCCTTCGCCGAGCGCGACGACGTGCTCGACCTGACGGAGCGACTCTTCACCGGGATGATGCGCGAGGTGCTGCCCGAAAAGCGCTTCCTCTCGCCGTTCCCCCGGCTCTCTTACGCGGAGGCGCTGGCTCGCTTTGGCACCGATAAGCCCGACCTGCGCTTTGGTATGGAATTGATCGAGCTGACCGACGACCTGCGTGAGAGCGGCTTCCGCGTCTTCAGCGGTACCGTCAAGAGCGGCGGACAGATCAAGGCGATCAAGGCGCCGGGATGCGCCGACTATTCCCGCAGCCAGATCGACGAGTTGACGGAGATCGCGAAGGCCCAGGGCGCCAAGGGGCTCGTGACCCTGGCCTATCGTGAGGGGGAGGTCAAGAGCCCCATCTCCAAATTCCTCTCCGCCGAGGAGCTGACGACCATCGCGGAGCGGACGGACGCGGGCGTCGGCGACCTGGTCTGCATCGTGGCGGCTGAACCTGCGGTGGTCGCCGCGTCACTTTCGGCGCTGCGCCTTACTTTCCGCGATCACCTCGACCTCGCCGACGATGACCTGTTGGCCTATGGGTGGGTATTGGACTTCCCCATGTATGAGTGGAACGAAGAGTTGGACCGCTGGCAGGCCGCACATCACCCCTTCACCATGCCGCGCCCCAACACCTACGACGAGATGATGGCGGATCCCGAGGCAGTGCTTTCCGACGCTTACGATCTGGTCTGCAACGGGTACGAACTGGCCTCGGGCAGCATCCGGGTCCACGATCCCCGGATGCAGCGGGATATCTTCCGCGTCCTGGGCTACCCGGAGGACGAGGCTGAAGCGCGCTTTGGTCACATGATGGAAGCGTTCTCTTACGGCGCGCCGCCGCATGGCGGCATCGCGCCCGGCATCGATCGCCTGGTGATGCTGTTGGCTGGCGCCCATAATATTCGTGAGGTCATCGCCTTCCCCAAGACGGCCCAGGCGACGGACCTGATGGCCGACGCGCCGTCGGCGGTTTCGCCGCGTCAGCTCGAGGAGTTGCACCTGCGTATTCTCACCGAAGAGTAGCGCAAGCGCACGGTTCAGAGAAGGCCTTCGCCAATGTCGCAGAACGTGCTTAGCCGTGCACAAGGCAAACGCAGCCGGGTTGATGACCTGGGGACGCGTTGCCAGGAGGCGCTGAGCAACCTTAAAAAGTCTTAGAACCGCTTCGTTTGCCCGGATTGCGAGTTTTCTGGCAATTTCATAAGATGCCTTTATACTATAATTGGTTTCCTGGGGCAGAAGGCGCCCTAAGGGGCTCGCAGCTTATGGCTCTCTCCTCGGTGACCACGACACGTAGGGGCTCGATGTCCCTGAAGATCCTCAATGGATTCGTGATCGGACGGGCAGCATAACGACTGCGCCCTTATAGACACCGCTTAGACCGCTTGCACACCGCTTGCAGATAGGTAATGACTATGATCGATTGGTGGGGCGTCTTCTCCAACACCCTCTGGGTTGTGGGCTTGGCGGTATTGTTGGCCGCCTGGAGCATGGCCTACTACGAAGCGCAGCATGATGATCGCAAAGTGCGTGAGGCTTTCTCCCAGACGAGCTACAGTTGGGCCTTGACCGTGGGCCTGATGCTCTTCTGCGCGGGATTGGCTGCTACCGAAGATCGGTGGTGGGCTCGCGTGCTCTGGACGCTGCTTGGCGTTGGCTTTCTCGCGGACCAACTATGGCGCGGACGTGAGCAGCCGGAGGAAAGACCGTGATTCCCAATCAATGGTACGTCGTCCTGGAGTCCAAGCAGGTCAAGGAGCGTCCGGTGGGCGTCACCCGCATGGGCGAGAAGCTGGTCTTCTGGCGCGATGAACGCGGCAAGGTCGCCTGTATGCGCGACCGTTGCGTCCACCGGGGTGTAGAACTTAGCAAGGGACGTGTTATCCAGGGTCATCAAACGTGCCCGGACGTGGACCTGCCCCACGCCCGCCTGCAGTGCCCGTTCCACGGCTTCGAATACGACCCGCAGGGCCAGGTGACCCGGATTCCCGCTCAGGGCAAGCACGCAGCCGTGGACGAACGTTTTCGCGTCACCGCCTACCCCACCCACGAGGATCACGGCTTTATCTGGATCTGGTGGGGGCAATCGCCGCCGGAGGAGATGGCGCCGCCGCGCTTCTTTGACGACATCGACGCGGATTTCTACTACGCCACGATCTACGATCCCTGGGAGACCCATTACTCTCGCGTCATCGAGAACCAGCTCGACGTGGTACATCTCCCCTTCGTCCACCACAACACCATCGGTCGTGGCTGTAAGACGCTGGTCAACGGCCCCGGCGTGGAATGGGCGGACGAAGATCTCTTCTACGTCTACGTTTACAATCAGGAGGACGATGGGGAGTCCCTTCCCCAAAGTCCTGGCGACGTGCCCGTGCCCGACCCTGACCGGGACTACCGCCTGGAGTTCCTCTTTCCTAACCTCTGGGAGAATCGCATCGACGAGAAGGTCCGGGTGGTGGCTGCCTTTGTGCCGGTGGATGAGGAGCATACGCTGCTCTATCTCCGTTTTTACCAGAAATTCCTCCCCGTCCCTCTCTTGGGACCGCTCGTCGCGCGGCTGGCGATGCCCTTTAATAAACGGGTCGCGCACCAGGATCGGCGCGTGGTGCAGACGCAACAACCGCCCCGCTCGCGCCTGCGCGGTGACGAGCAGCTGATCAGAGGGGATCGCCCGCTTATCGAATACCGTCGGCGGCGCGCTGCGCTGCGTGAGCGAGCTGGTCTTTCCGATTAACGAGGAAGCAGATCTCATAATGCAGGAAGAGAGACACCGTCCATGACCCTGTTGCTCGAGAGTCCATCCTTCGATCTTCACTGGAGCCCACGTCCGGGCACCTTCTACTTCGACAGTCCTGGACGTTCCCTGCGGGGCAACGTCGGCGTGGACGTCGTGCGCTCCTCGGGCCACATACGCGTCACGAGCTCCGACATTCGCCCGGTTTCGGTTGATCAATCCGAAGTGCGGGACGTCCACGGCCCCGCGCAGGAATTGCGGATTCAGTATAACGAGGTGCGGGGACTGTTGCTTTCGGTGCAGCTGCGCCTCTATGTCTCGCGGCCTTTCGCGCTGCTGCGGGTCGAAGTGCTTAACAAGGGACCGGAGACCGTGCATCTGCAGCGCTTCTTCTTTCGTACCTTGCCCCACGAGCTGCGCCCGGCGGGGGAGTTCACCGGCTTCTACGGCACCGGCTGGCAATCCTGGTCCCCGGCGGGTTTCCGTCCCGTGGACGCGCGTGATTTCTCCACGGCGATTCCTCTGCGGCCTTTCGTGGGGCCCTTGATGCACAACGCCAGCGTGCCCTGGTCAGGTCGGGCCGGGCGCTACTGGAGTGAGTCGGTGGGCGCTCTCGTGACGCAGCGAGAGGCGTTGGTCGTCGGCGGCGCCTCGTTGGGCGACCAGTTTGTCCAGGTTTGGGCCGATCTGCGCCCCAAGCAGCGTGCCTTGCTGCTTCAATCGCAGGGTGACGACGTGCCTCTGAACGCCGGTGAGGCGCGGTCCTCGGAGTGGTTCTATCTGGAGTGGGTACCCCTGCCCAACCGGGATCCCCTTGCCCAGTATGCCTACACCGTCGCCCGACAGATGGGGGGGGCACAGCCCGGACGCGTGCCTACTGGATGGTCCTCCTGGTACATCTTCTGGGAGTCGGTCGCCGAGATGGACGTTCGGGATAACCTGGCGGAAGCGGCGATGTTGGCTGACGACTTGCCGCTCGACGTCGTCCAGCTCGACCAGGGCTTCGAGACGCAGTGGGGCGACTGGACCTCGCGTAACGTGCGCTTCCCGCACTCCCTGGACTGGCTAGCGGATCGCATTGCGGGCTCGGGATTTACGCCGGGACTCTGGCTGGGTCCCCTGACCGTTCATCCCAAGTCACAGCTGGCGACCCAACATCCGGACTGGCTCCTGCGTGACCAGCGCGGGCGCCCGGTCTCCGCCGGCTTTCTCGCCTACCGCTTCTTCGCTCGCGCCCTGGACCCCACCCATCCAGGCGTGGAGGAGTATCTCCGCACTCTGGTCCGGCGCGCTGTCGACGAGTGGGGCTATCGTTACCTCAAGCTCGATTTTCTCTACGCCGGGGCGCTGCCCGCCGCGCGTCACAATCCCCAGCTCACACGCGCGCAGGCCTACCGCAACGCTCTGCGCATTATCCGGGAGGCCGCCGGTGAGGATACGTACCTGGTGGGCTGTGGTGCGCCGCTGGGACCGTCCATCGGTCTCGTCGACGCCATGCGCATCGGGCCGGATACGGCACCGCGCTGGCGACCGCATCTGACCGGCTTGGACGGGCTGTTTCGCGGAGATCCGTCGCTGCCCTCGCTGCGCAACAGCCTGCGCAACGTGATCACGCGGGCCTGGATGCACGGACGCTGGTGGGTCAATGATCCCGATAATTTGATGGTCCGGCGGCAGCAGACCCGCCTGACCGACGACGAAATTCGCGCGCAGGCCACGCTTCAAGGGCTCTCCGGTGGTCCCTTGATACTCTCCGATGATCTCCGCGAATTGAGCCCCGAAGAACGAGACGTTGCCGCCGTGCTCCTTCCCCCATTGGTGAGTGGCATGGACAGCCTCGACCTCTTGCAGTCAGAGCTGCCGACGGTGATCTCGGCGCCGGTAGCTCAGCCGTGGGAGAGCTGGCAGCTCGTCGGGCTCTTCAACTGGAGCGAGAACGAGCAGGAACGGGCGTTGCCGCGTGATCTGCCGAACTTTGATCTCAATCGCGACTATCACGTCGTAGATTTCTGGAATCGGACCTATCAGCGGTTGGAGCGCGGTATGGCTCTGCCAAATTACGTCCTGCCGTCTCACGGCTGTGTTCTATTGAGTTTGCGGCAGGCACGACCCGGCCCTCAGCTGGTGGCGACCACCTTTCACATCTCCCAGGGTGGCGAGGTGCTCGACTGGCGGGTCGAGGATCGTGAGGTCCTCTTGACCCTCGAACTGGGCCGCGTAGCCGACGGGGAGATCTGGCTCGCTCTCCCGGCCTCTCCTGAGGAGGTTTTCCTCAACGGGGAGCGGTTTGCCGACGCCGCCGTGCACGCTGTGGCCTCAGGCATCTGGGCCGTTGGTGTCCACCTGGAACGCAGGGGACGGCTGAAGCTCCGCTTTTGAGCTAGCCATGGGCGGCGACTGTGCTCACGCCGCGTAGTCGGGAGCGGGGCGTGACCGCAAGGGCACGGGGCCGGAGATGCGGGACGCCGACCGTTTTTCCCCTCGGGAGAGTGTCTCGCGCAGACGCTGGGCCACGGCATGCAGCGCTGGATCGCCGAGCAAGCTAGGTTTGCGGGGTCTCGGTAGGGTGACGTCGATCACGTCGAGGACGCACCCCGGCAGTGGCGTCAGCACCACCACTCGATCCGCCAGCAGCGCGGCCTCCTCGACGCTGTGCGTGACCATGACCACGGTACGCTGGTACGCCTGCCAGATGCGAAGCAGCTCCACCCCCATCCGCTCCCGCGTCAGCGCGTCCAGTGAGCCGAAAGGCTCATCCAGCAGCAGAATCTCCGGATTCTGCGCCATCGCCCGCGCGATGGCAGCGCGCTGCGCCATCCCGCCGGATAGATTATGTGGATACTCCGCCTCAAATCCCTTCAGGCCGACGGTATGCAGCAGCTCCCTGATCTTTTCCTTTCGTTCTGGTTCCGCCATGTCGCCCAGCTCCAACGGAAGCGCGACGTTATCGGCTACCGTGCGCCACGGCAGCAGGGTCGGCTGCTGGAAGACCAGTCCCACGCGCCGTCCCGGCTCCGTCAGGGGTGCGCCTTCCAGCCGGATCTCTCCTTCCGTTGGCGTCAGCAGGCCGGCGATGATGCGCAGCAACGTAGACTTGCCGCAGCCCGACGGCCCGATCAGGCAGACGAATTCGCCCTGCCGCACCGTTAGGGAGACGTCCTCCAGGGCCGAAAAGTTCCCGTTGGGCCCGGGAAAGACGGCGTGGACCTTATGGATCTCCAGAAATGGGGGGGACTCGTTGGGCATCACGGCATCCTTTGGGATCGGTTACTGCACGAATTGGTTGGTGTATAACGGCTCAACTGGAATGACTTCATCGATAAGCTCGGACGCTTGCATCGTCTCCACCGCCTGCTCCCAGGCCGTAGCCTCGAAGTAGCCCAATTGGGAGGCGCGCCAGTAGTCCAGGGAAAGCTCCAGAACCGCGCGTTGCGTCTCCGCGTTCTCCTCCAGGCTCTCCACGTAGGCTTTGCTGATTTCGAACGCGGCATCCGGATCGTCCAGAACGTCTTCGAGCCCGTGTAGGAAAGCGTCGATGAACGCGCCCACCATCTCCGGGTTCTCCTCGATCTGGGTCTCGTTGCTGACCAGTACGTTGGAGACCAGCTCGGCGTAGTCCGCGACGTAGAGTGCGTTGAAGTCGATGCCCTGCGTCTCCAGAATGGCAGGAGCGTTGTTGGCGTAGATCACCACCGCGTCCACCTGCTCAGATGTCAGCGCCGCGATCTGCGTGTAGCCGATGACCTGCAGGTCGATGTCGGCTTCAGATAAGCCGCCCGCTTCCAACAGAACCTGTAACCCGATGTAAGAGGCGCCAAAGGTCTCCGGTATGCCGATGCTTAGCCCGGCCAGATCGGCGGGGCTCTCCAGCGGCGTCTCCGCCAGCGAGACGACGCCGACGGGGAAACGCTGGTACCATGAGGCCACAGCCACAACCGGCAATCCTCGACTGCGCGCCTGGATCACCTGGTCGCCGCTGGCCAGCGTGAAGGGCAGCTCGTTGACCGCGACCAACTGGATTCCGTCGGTCTCCCAGCGGTAGTCAAAGGTAACGTCGAAGCCGGCGTCCTCGAAGTACCCGCGCTCCTGGCCCACGTAAAAGGGGCTGAACTGCACGTTTGCTACGTACCCCATGGGTAATTGGACCGCCTGTTGTGTCGTCTCACCTCCACCACAGGCACTCGCCAATCCACCGATGATCACCAGTAGGAACAAAAGACTTGCCTTACGCATACTTCCTCCTTGAGGATGATATTGGGATCCAGCACGATGTGGATCCGAAAGTACAGGTAAACTATCCCACCTGTTGCCACTGCAGTGCTCGATGCTCGATCAGGCTGAGTGCCCCGTAGACCGTCAGTGCCAGAAGCGTCAACGTCAGGATGGCGACGAACATCAACGCCGTATCATAGAGGTTCTGCCCTTGCTTGACCAGATAGCCCAAACCCTCGCTGGAGGCCACGAATTCGCCCACGACCGCGCCCATAGCTGCCAGCGTCCCGCCGACACGGAGGCCCGTCAGAAAATGCGGGAGCGTTGCCGGCACTTCCAGCTTGCGAAAACGTTGCCAGCGGTTCGCCTCCAGGAGATTGAAGAGGGCGATGAGGTGCGGGTCGATGGTCTCCAGCCCGGCGATCACGTTGACCAGGATGGGGAAGAAGACGATCAGCGCGCAAACCACGACCTTCGAGGCCAGCCCCGATCCAAACCAGATGGTCAGCAGGGGCGCGAGCGCCACGATGGGCACGGCCTGGGACGTGACAATCACCGGCTCTAACAGGTGCGCCAGGAACTTGTTGTGCGCCACCGCGTATCCGAGCAGCAGCGCCGTTACCGTGCCCAGAGCCAATCCAATGCTCATCTCGGTGAGGGTGACCCCCAGGTGGTGGAAGAGCACGCCGTTTTGTACCAGCGTCACGAACCGCCGGGCGACCTGGAATGGGGTGGGGAGTAGGAACTGACGCGTGGCGTCGTTCAACGTCAGACGCGCTGCGTGCCACAGCAATAACGCCAGGCCCAGGGACAAGAGATAGAGGGGCAGATGTTGGGTGGCGTTCGGTCCACGTCTGGGCGTTTTGTGTTGCATCTTCACCTCGCGTCGTTTGCCATATCTCCAGCATAAAAAAAGCCCCGAAATACCTTCGGGGCTCAGCTGCCATATCGCGCCAACGTGGAACGATGGTGGCTCCTTCTTTCATCCGGACTATACCGTCGGCTCCGGAATTACACCGGATCTGACCTTCACGTTGTGCGAAGGACTCGCGGGCTTAGGGAATCTCCCCTCACCGCCGGTCGGGAATCGGCGCGTCGCCTCACCCTGCCCCGAAGGAAACTTTTCTTTTCCTCTGTCACCGAAAATTATAGCACGCTTTTTCGACGGCGCAACTGACCCGCGGGGCGGGCAAACGAAGCGGTTCTAAGGCTTGCTCAGGTTGCTCAGCGCCTCCTGGCAAC
>CAZCPK010000135.1:0-9485 GCA_964500755.1 uncultured Anaerolineales bacterium | reverse complement strand
AGGCGGGCGAGCTTCGCGGCCAACGCGGGATCGGTGTAGCCCGACGGCGCGGCGACGGGCGCGTAGCCGGCGCTGTTGTAGGCGGCGGATTTGACCATCTCCAGTTGCGCCGTGGCCAGATTGAGCGCCGTGGTTTGGCGGATGTTATGCCTCACGCCCATCGCGCCCGTGGATAGCGATAGGATGAAGGCGACCAGCGCCATGCTGATAATGCCCACGGCGATCAGTAACTCGATGAGGCTCTCGCCACTTTCACCGCGTCGCTTGCGAGGACGAAGCGAGGGCTGCGCTCTGGTACGGCCTTTGATCCGCAGATAGACGACGAGCCAGCTCCCCGCGATGGTCAGCAGGATGATCCCGAGGGTCGCCAGCAGGCGGGCCGGTCCCTCCAACACCGCCAGCAGCCGCCGCAGGATAATCCACTCCGCGGCGAAGGTGGCGATCAGCGCGCCGACCAGCCAGAGGCTACAGCCTACATTTTGCTCTACGCTCTTCATGGCTCACCTGATCTCCGAGAGGACGGTGTACATGGGCATGATCAGGGCCACGGCGATGAAGCCGACCAGCGCGCCGATGAGGAGGGTCAGCGCCGGCTCGACGGCGGCGACCATGCGGTCGACCTTATGTTCCATCTCCTGCTCGAAGAAGTTGGTCAGCGTGACCAGGTTCTCCTCCAGGGTGCCGCTCTCCTCTCCCACCTGGACCATCTGCGCCAGCAGCGGCGGAAAGACGTCCTCGTCGGCAAGCGGATCGGCCAGCCCTCGACCGCCCAGCAGGGCGCTCCGCACGCGCCGCAGGGCGTCGGAGAGGACGACGTTGTTGAGGGGATTGAGGGCCAGATCTATAACCTCGACCAGGGGGATACCGGCGCGAATCAGCAGGGCGGACGTGTGGGTGAAGCGCGTCACTTGTCCCAGCAGGAGCACACGCCCCACCAGAGGAATGCGCAGCGATAGCCGGTCGCGCATTCGCCGACCGCTGGGCTGTGTGCTCCACCAGCCCAGTCCCACCGCGAGGGCTGCGCCGCCGATAAATAGGTAGAGGCCGTAGGCGTTGAGGAATTGGGTCAAGGTGATGAGCAGGCGGGTGGGCCAGGGTAGCTGCGCATCGAAGGTGTCGAAGAGCGCCATCATGGGCGGCAGTGCCACGGTGAACAGCAGCACGATGACGAAGATGGCCACAGCGATGACGAAGAGGGGATAGATCATGGCATCGCGCAGTTTTCGACTGAGCGACTGCTCCTTTTCCAGGTAGTCGGTGAGCTGGAGGAGAACCTGTTCCAGGTTCCCGGTGTGCTCGCCGACGACGATGGTGCGCGTGTAGAGGGATGGGAAGACGTGGGGATGCGCGGTCATGGCAGCGGAGAGGGGCCTCCCTTCCCGGAGATCGGTGAGCACGTCGTGGAGTACGTCCCGGAGCGCCGGATTGGTGGCCTGTTTGGCGAGTAATTCCAGTGCGGTGAGGATGGAGATGCCGGAGTGGAGCATGGTCGCCAGCTGGCGGGAGAAGATGATGAGATCGGCGCGACGGACGCCAAAGAAGGTAGGGAAGAGCTGGGCGAGTTTGCGTCGTCGGCGCAGGGGAGTGAGCCGTGCGACGGTCAACCCCTGATCCCACAATAGCTGCTCGGCGATCTCCTCGTCGGCGACGTCGAGCGCGCCCTCTACTTTTTGACCTTCCTGATCAAAGGCCAGATACCGATACCGCATGCTGTATTCCTTCCAACTTTATTATAATTATAACGGCAAGGCCCCGCGATCCCCGGTTCCAATTGTATTAAGGATAGGTTAAAGATCGGGTCTCAGCGCAGCAGATGAACGTTGCGCATCACTTCCTGGGGCGTCGTGATACCCTGGGCCGCTTTCCGCATGCCGTCCTCACGCAGGGGGATGAGCCCCTCGTCTAAGGTCTGGGCGCGCAGCTCTTCCGCCGGTTCCCCCGCGACCAGCATCCGCCGCAGATTCTCGGTCATAGTGAGTACCTCGAAGACGCCGACCCGTCCCCGGTAGCCGGTGCCGCTGCAGAAGTTGCAGCCGCGGCCCTTATGGAGCTGCTCCGGCGGCTGCCCCAGCTCTATCTCGAAGGCGAGGCTTTCCTCCGCCGTGGGGGCGACGGGTCGCTGACAGTGCGGACAGATGCGGCGCGTGAGGCGTTGCGCCACGACGCCGGCGAGGGCCGATCCGACGAGGTAGGGCTCCACACCCAGATCCAACAGCCGGTAGAGCGTTCCCAGGGCGTCGTTGGCGTGGATAGATGAGAGGACCAGGTGGCCCGTCAGGGCAGCTTGCACGGCGATCTGCGCCGTCTCCTCGTCGCGGATCTCACCCACGAGGATGATATTGGGGTCCATGCGCATGATGGCGCGCAGACCGTTGGCGAAGGTGATCCCCGCTTGCCGGTTGACCTGGAGCTGGTTGACACGATCGAACTGGTATTCGATGGGATCTTCGATGGTGATGACGTTGGTCTCGCTGCGGTTGAGCTGGTTGATGGTCGCGTAGAGGGTGGTGGTCTTCCCGGCCCCGGTTGGACCGGCGACCAGTACCATGCCGAAGGGCTGGGTGTAGATGCGTTCGTAGGCCGTCAGCGTCTCGGGCAGAAAGCCCAACTCCTTTAATCTGAGCAGCGAGGGCGACTTGTCGAGCAGGCGCAGGACCGCCAGCTCGCCCTGGCTCGTCTCTGCGGTGGCGACCCGCACGTCGACCGGGCCGTTAGCGCCTTGGAAGGTAAATTGCCCGTCCTGGGGGCGACGGCGCTCGGCGATGTTCATCTGGGCCAGCACCTTGATCCGGCTGATGAGCGCGTTATGAACGGAGAGCGGCACGGCGGGCGCGTCGTGGAGAATCCCGTCGATGCGGTAGCGGATGCGCAGGTGGTGCTCGCCGGGCGCGATGTGAATGTCCGAAGCCCGCTCGCGCAGCGCCTGCTGTAACAGCAGCTCGACGACGCGGGCGACGGGGCTTTGCGTGATGGTCTCCGCCGTGAGCTCCTCGATCTGTACCTCCGTGCGGTTCGGACGGGGGGTGATCTGCTCCAGTTGGCGTTCGATCTCACCCCGCGTCTCGTAATAGAGCGAGAAGGCCTCTTCGATCTCCTCTCGCACGCCCAGCATAGGCCGGATGGGATAGCCGCTGCGAATGGAGATGTCCTCGATGGCCCGGATGTCCGAGGGGTCCTCCATGACCACCACCAGTTCGCCGTCGATAATGTCCATGGGAATCGCGTAGTGGCGGCGGGCGATCTCCTCGGGAATCAATTTTAGCGCCTCCACTTGCACCGTGTGATGTTTGAGGTCGATCAGGGGGATGTGGAGCTGCAGGCTGCGGGCTATGGCAATGTCTCGGGTGGTTAGCAGCCCATCGGCTACCAGGATGTCCAACGGCGTGGCGTCAGGGTTGTTCTCTGCCCGGTTCTCTGTGCGCTCTACATGTCTTTTTGATAGTAAGCCCGTCTCGACAAGGGTCTCAAGCAAAGTTTGGTGAGTATCATTTGGCATAGACACACACTATTGTTTGTGACCCAGACGACGTTGGACCTTATCGGCCAGCGCTTCGAGGTCGGGATGCCCCAGGTCGATGTATCGGGGTACGGTCGCCAGGATGGGAAGATCCAGGTCGGTTAACTTTTCATCCTTGGGCGGCTCACCGATAAAGACGAAGCCCAAACGGTGTTCCGGGATCTCCAGACCGACGAGTAGATCCAGGATGGAGCGGGTGGCGTTCAAGGCGGCCGGACGATTCTCTGTCACGACGAGGGTGAGGGCCGCTTTCGTCGCCAGGGCCTTGAGCGGGTCACTGGGGTGGAGGGGAACGTCAAGGAATAGGTAGCGCTCCTCTTTAGGCAAGGCGCTGCTGAGCGTGTGCAGATCCCGGTCTGTGAGTTGGCCGAACTCGCCGCTGCCCACCAGATTGTTGATGAGCCGTAGACCGCTGACGTGGGCTAGCCCTTTTTCCAATAACGTGGTGGATTCCTCAAGGGACAGAAGAGAAATTGGGGTGGAAGGCGGTGTTATATCCAATAGTAGCGAGTGTTCAACGGCGTACGGGTGTAGATCGACGACTGTGACCGCCTCACCGGTTTCGGCCAGCGTCGCGGCGGTGTAGACGGTAACGGTGGAGACTTGAGAGGGGCGGGGGCCTACTGCCAGTATCTGCTGAAGTGGAGCCCGGTGTTGTGCAGGCTCGGGATTGGAGAGTATCTGCTGGAGCAGCTGGTCGAGTTCCTTGACCTTGTAGGGTTTTGTGAAATACGCCGTCGCCCCCAGCTGTTGCGCCCTTTCGCGATCACTGGCCTGGTTCTTGGCCGAGACGACGATAACGGGGAGATCGGCGGTGGCTTGAGCGTTGCGCAATCGATTGAGGACCTCGAAACCGTCGACGCCGGGAAGCATCAGATCCAGGAGAATAACGTCGGGGTGCTCGTCTTTTGTTTTCTGTAGGCCTTCCAGACCGTTGGATGCGCTTAGAACTCGGTAGCCCTGGCGTTCAAGCGCGATGGTGATGAGCCGTGTGGTGGACTCATCGTCTTCTATGAGCAATATTGTCTTCGTCATGGAGCTTTTCTCTGTCCTCTTGATTCCGTAGATAAACCAGTTCTTAACCTTCCTTGGGCCAATTTGGATGATATTTATCTTATTTTAACATGAACGCCCCCTTATACAAGGGTAAGGACGTGGTACTTTTTACCTATCGCTGTGCCGAGTAGGGCGGTGGATAGAGATTGACGGACTGTTCAAAACCTGGACGTTGACGTTGCCCTGGGCTTCGCTACCGATTACGCTCCCGGCGTGACACTCAAGACAAATCTGTTGCGCAGCGATGAACTGGCTTTCACCTATCCGTTGTCGCACCGCACCTCGGCTATCGCCGTCTTCGGTTCGTTGGTCAAGCTCTGGCGTAAGGACCGGGAGGCCGCCGAGGCCGTGCTGCTGCACGAAATCGCACATTGTTGCCAGGGCGACGTGTTGATCGTCGGGGCGGGCAGTCTCTTTGTCACCCTGATCAATCTCTGGCTGCCGCTGGTGGCGGGCCTGCTGATCTTGCCGGCGCTGGTGGTCTGGAGTGTGGACGCGCTCCTCCCACTGGTGGCGTCTGGTGAGGCCTACGTCCAGAGCGGTCTCGCTCACAAGGTGGGGCATTTTTTCTCCCAGTTCCTGCCCGGCCTGCTGTTGACGGCCTCGGGCGTGGGTTTCTGGGGCGCCAGCCTCCTGATACTGCCGCTGATGGGGACCTGGTACGTGGAGCTGAACGCCGACCGTTTCGTGGTCCATGCTCAGGGAGCCCCCGCCGGGCTGGCGTGGAGTCTCCTGTATCTGAACCGCCCCCTCTCCGGGTGGCGCCGGATGCTCTCTCGGATCTCCCATCCTCCCACCGGCCTGCGACGTTGGCTCGTGCAGCGCCATCCGCGGCGCGCGGCTCTCGTGATCCTGCTGTTGAGCTTTCCGCTCGCCTACGGGTTGAAGCTGCTCTTATTGCTGGGATGGGCGGGCACCGTATTCGCGGTCTCTCCGCCGAGTGCGGGCGCTGCGCAGACCTTGCGGGAGATGAGCGGGCTCTACGTGCGCAATCTGCTTCCCGTGGCGCTGGGGATGGTCGGCCTGTTATCTCTGTGGCCTGTTCTGGGAGGTTTCTGGACGCGCGTTGTCGCCCCGGACGCCGCTGGTGGCTGCCGCCCGGTAGACACCCCGGCGGCTCTCGTCAGCGCTCTCGCAATCGCCGGGGGGTACGTGCTGCTCCGTGCGTGGATGTGAGGTGAACGGTTTAGCGGGCGTGGCGTAACTCAAGCAGCCGTTCCAGCCAGCGGTGCACGCCCTGCGGGTCGGGCAGCCAGAAATCCGCCGGTACGTCCGGGGTGACCGGCCCGGCGCTGACGAAGCCCGTCAGTCCCCCAGAGCCATGGATGACGTCGAAGGCCTCGGCGTCCTTGTCATCGTCCCCGATGTAGATGGGGAGGGCGTCAGGAAGCGGGTAGCGCTGCAGTAGATGTTGAACCGTCTTCCCTTTATGCGCCAGACGGGGGCGCACCTCCAGGAATTTGTGCCCGCCGACGAGCTCAAAGCGCGCCTCTCCCGCGATCTTCGCCTTGGCTAACCGCCGGGCCTTCTCCAGCACCTCGCTTGCCCGGGGATCTGCCACGTGACGCGCGTGCAGGGCCAGGGACCACGCCTTGTCCTCAAGGAAGAAGCCCGCGTGCGGATCCAGGAGGGCGGCCCAGGCGGGCTTCAGGCGTTCCAGGGTGGGGCGGATTCGATCGTAGCGGGTGCGCTCGTAGTGTTCGCCGGCGGCGTTGCGGATCTCGATGCCGTAGGTGCCGGCGAGGAAGATGTCCTCGACCGGCGCCAGGGTCTCGATCTGATCCAGCCGGCGTCCGCTGACCACAGCGACGCGCACGCGCGGCGCGTCCCGCAGCCGCCTGAGCAGCGCAGCGACCTCCGGGCGCGGCTCGATCACGTCCGGGGTCGGCGCGAAGTCCGCCAGGGTGCCGTCGTAGTCGAGAAAGAGCCAGAGACGGTGAGCCTCGGTGATGCGTCGCTCCGGCGTCTCCATCCCCACCGTCATGCTCCGCGTTCCGTCCGCAGCAGGGACTGGATCCGGTGTTGGTAGATCGCCTGCCAGGTGTATTGCCGGCGTACCCGCCGGCGTAGGCGGTGGACGCGACTCTGCTCGGCCCAGGACACCAGGCGCGCCGCCGCGTCCTCGGGTGGGGCGTCTTCCTCCACAGGGATGTACTCCTCTGCTGCGAGCTCTCGAGCAGCCGGAACGTCCGTACTCATCACGGGCAGGCCGATGAGGCCCGCTTCCAGCACGGGCATGCCGAAGCCCTCGCGGTGGCTGGGCATAAAGACGACGTCGCTGACGCGGAGGAGGTCCGCCACGACGTCCTCGTCGATGGTGTAGTGTGCGTCGGGATCGGGCCCCGACTCGAAGACGAAGCGCATCTCCTCTTCGACGTCCAACTCCGCGCGGAGGTCTTGCAGGGTGTGGTAGTAGTCCATGCTCGCCTCGTCGTGGGGATCGGGCGGACCAGTGAGGATCAGTTTGACGTCGAAGCTCCGCTCCTTGAGCGCCGCGACCACGCGCAGCGCAAATTCGATGTTCTTGGCGTGGGTGACGCGGACCGGCATCAGCAG
The DNA here is from genome assembly GCA_964500755.1 of uncultured Anaerolineales bacterium. Classification (GTDB taxonomy): domain Bacteria; phylum Chloroflexota; class Anaerolineae; order B4-G1; family SLSP01; genus G713. The sequence continues at coordinate 2,356 of CAZCPK010000135.1, read as the reverse complement.
GATGAGGCCGGCGTTCAGTAAACCCAGGCGTTCGACCAGCTCGGCGCCCTCCTCGGAGAGGCCCAGCAGCACTCGAGGATTGACCCCATTATAGATCACCTGGATGGTCTCTGGCGAGACGTCGAAGAGTTCGGCCAGCGTCTGCTGCCGCTCTTCCGACACGACGACGTAGTCGACGGCGGGGCGATAGGTACGCAGGAGGTCCCAGGGCTGGCCCGGATGGACTTTCTCGCGGCTGCGCGGGCTGGTCCAATCGAAGTCGTGGCACCAGGCGACGGCGTGTTGCAGGACGCCGTCGTCCAGCAGCTGGTGAAGTGCGGCGGTAAGGGGCAAGTTGAAGCGTTTCGTGAAGACGTTGTGGATAATGACGTGGTCGCAGGGGTTGAGGACGGGTGCCAGCTTCTGGTAAAGGCGGTCCGTGAGGGCGGCGAAGTTATCGGATACGGTCCCCGACTCCAGCTGCACGCCGGCTGCTAAGATTTCGGGATGACGTGAGTCGACTGCGGCGATTTTCACGAGTTCGGCCGTCCGGGGGAGGGCCGTCTCCTGCCCGCGCCCGCCGACCAGGGTCAGGGCATAGCCCTGATCGACCAACAGTTCGGCGTGCGCTTTGATGACGGCCTCGACGCCGCCGATGACGGGCGGCAGGCTGTAGTGCACGATGGCAACGGTGGGTTTCGACATAACGTCCTCCCTAGGCCTTTCGTTGATGAACGGCTTGCAACTGGCTGCAGAACCAGCTGATCACGTCCTCTTCCTCGACGATTTCCCGCAGGCGGGTCGCCCGTTCCCGGCGCTCCTCCGCCGACATCGTCAGGGCCTCGTGGAGCGCCTCGCCGGTCGCGTAGACGTCGCAGGGGGAGATCACCCGGGCGGCCTCTCCCAGTTGCTGGCGGGCGCCGGTGCCCTCGGAGAGGACCAGGACTCCGTCCCGCTGGTTGACAATGGGGCCTTCCTTGGCTACCAGGTTCATACCGTCGGCGATGGCGTTGACGAGCAGTACGTCGTACATCTGCAGCGCGGCTACCGCCCGCGGATAGTTCTCACCTACGAGGACGCGGACGGGTTCCCAGTCGCTGGTGCCGTACTCCGCGTTGACTCGCCCGGCGGCGGCCATCACCTCGTCCAGGTAGTTCTGATACTCGTCGACGCCCAGGCGGGAGGGCACCATCAGCGCCAGGAATTTGACTCGCTTCTGGTGCTCGGGGTGATTGGCCAGCAGTTCGTCGAGGGCCTGGAACCCGCGAATGATGTTCTTGCTGGGCTCTGTGCGTTCGATGCGGACGATAAACTGACAGTGATCTCCAATGATCTCCTGTAACTCCTCCTGATACGCTTTGACTTCCTGCGTCTCGGCCATCTCGCGCAGGGCGGAGACGTCGATGGAGATGGGGAAATCGCGCACGTGCGTGTGATGGTTCCGATACCAGACCTTGCCGCCGCGGTAGTGGATGCCGCGTCGGCTTTCGGAGGGCAGATGCACGTTGCAGGTCCGCAGGAAATTGAGACTATCGGATTCCGTCTGAAAGCCCAGGATGTCCGCAGCGCAGAGTCCATCCAGGATCGCCTCCCGCATACGCGGCGGCAGAATGCGCCAGTACTCCGGTCCCGGCCAGGGGATATGAATGAAGTGCAGGAGGGTGGGGCGGGCGTCCGGCGCGGTCTGTTCCCAGATCATCCTGGAGGCCAGATAGAGGTGATAATCTTGTAGCATGACCAGCGTGGGACGGGGATTGCGGCGAACCTGCTCCACGATAGCGTCGGCAAACAGCTGATTTACCACCTTGTAGCCCCGTTCCCAGGCCTCCCAGGTGCCCCGGTCGATCACGGGCGCCCGGGGTAGATCCCACATGGAATGCTGCAGGAACCAGAGCAGGGGATTGGCGATGGTATGATAGTAGCCGTTGTAGGCAGAGGGGGAGGGGGAAAGAAAGCGCACGTGGATATCCCCACCATTTTCCCATAGGGGCACGTCCCCTTCTCGCCATTGGCCGTCGGCGCCGGTCTGCGAGCAGGCGATCCACGTGGCGTCGACGTGCTGCGCCAGACCGCTGAGGGCCGTGACGAGACCGCCCGAGCCCCGTTCGAAGGTCAGCTCCCCGGTCTCCGTCTCCTGAAAAGTGACCGGCCCCCGGTTGGAGGCGATGATCAGTGCGCGGTTCTCGAAAAAATCCCGCGGTAGCTGCTCGCACTGTCGTTGGATCGGGCTCTCCGCTTCTTGCGTGTGTTCTCCTTCGCTCCCCTTATTTTTATCTCTATTCTTCACGGCGTTTCCCTCCTCCTTTGGTAATTGTCCCGTAGTCTTTGGGTCAGGTCGTCAAACTCCGTCGACTGGCTTGCTTGAATGGCCAGGTCA
>CAZCPK010000134.1:0-9493 GCA_964500755.1 uncultured Anaerolineales bacterium | reverse complement strand
GAGACGCAATTAAGGAAAGTGTAAACTTAACCAACCGGGAAAATGAACCATCTCTTTAAGTACACTCTTATTTTCTCTGTGCCCTCTGTGTCTCTGGGGTGAGATATTTAGTTATTTCAGTAGAGCCAATCTTAACTAACCGGGAAAATGAACCATCTCTAGAAATCCGCTATATACTCCAGGGTTAATAAACGGTTATTCTGCGGAAGTATCTTACGCATTGGCATTCGATCTTTACATTATTTGGAGTATAATAACCTATCGGGGCGTTGGATCACCCCCGCACTCAAGGCATCGGAGGCTATATTTTCTGTGGATAACGAAACACCTGTGACGGCTCAAGAGACAAACGCGGGCAAAATTCGCCCGGTGGATATCGATAAGGAGATGCGCAGCGCGTACCTCGACTACGCGATGAGCGTCATTGTAGCGCGCGCGCTCCCGGACGCGCGTGACGGGCTCAAGCCCGTCCAGCGTCGTATTCTCTACGCCATGTACGACATGGGCATCCGCCCGAACTCCTCTTATAAGAAATCGGCGCGTATCGTCGGTGAGGTGCTGGGTAAGTATCATCCCCACGGCGACTCTGCGGTCTACGACGCGATGGCGCGGTTGGCCCAGGATTTTTCCGTACGCTATCTGCTCGTCGACGGGCAGGGGAATTTCGGCTCCATCGACGGTGACTCCCCGGCGGCCATGCGGTACACCGAGGCGCGGCTGGCCAAGATCTCCATGGAGATGTTGACCGACATCGATAAAGACACCGTCGACTGGGTCGACAACTTCGACGGTACGTTGCAAGAACCCGAGGTATTGCCCTCCGTCCTGCCCAACTTGCTGCTCAACGGTTCCTCCGGCATCGCGGTGGGCATGTCCACTAACATCCCGCCGCACAACTTGCGCGAGGTCGTGGATGCGCTCGTCTATCTATTAGATAATTGGGAGCGGCAGGACGACGTGGGGGTCGAGGATCTGATGCACTTCGTCCAAGGGCCGGACTTTCCCACGGGCGGCGTGGTGATGGGACGCGATTCCATTGTGCAGGCCTATGGGACAGGCCGCGGCAAGGTGATCGTCCGCGCCGTCGCCCACATCGAGGAGCTGCGTGGCGGACGTCACCGCATCGTCGTCACCGAGATCCCCTACATGGTCAACAAGTCGACGCTGATCGAGCGCATCGCGGGGCTGGTGCGCAGCGGACGTCTCGACGAGATCAGCGACCTGCGCGACGAATCGGATAAACGCGGCTTGAGCGTCGTCATCGAGCTCAAACGGGGCACACAACCGCAGAAGGCGCTCAACCGGCTCTTCAAATACACGCCGCTGCAGTCGACCTTCGGCGTGCGTCTGCTGGCTCTGGTCAACGGTGAGCCGCGGCACCTTTCACTCAAACGCATGCTGCTGATCTTCCTTCAGCACCGCAACGAGGTCATCGTCCGGCGGGCGCAGTACGAGCTGCGCAAAGCCAAGGCGCGGGCGCACATCCTGGAAGGGCTGTTGATCGCGCTGGACCACCTAGATGCCGTGATCCGCACCATCCGCCAATCCCCCGACGTTGACACGGCCCGCACGCGACTGATGGCGCGCTTCAAGCTCTCCGAGGTGCAGGCGCAGGCCATCCTCGACATGCCGCTGCGCCGGCTGACCGGCCTGGAGCGCCAGAATCTCCTGGATGAGTACGCGTCTTTGCAGGCGACCATCGAGGAGTTAGAGGCGCTGCTGGCTTCGCCGGTGCGTCAGCGCGAGGTCATCCGCGAGGAGCTCGTCGCGCTGGGCGAGGCCTACGCGGACGCGCGTCGGACCCGCATCAATCCCCAGGGCGACGCGTCCTTCGACGAGGAAGACTTCATCGATGAAGAGCGCGTCTTGATCCCCATCACCCAGCGCGGATACATCAAACGGGTGCCGGCGCGCGTCTACCGCACCCAACGCCGGGGCGGTCGCGGCGTCATCGGGATGGACACGGGCGATGAGGACGAGATCGTCCATCTCCTGAGCGCCAGCACCCTCGACATCCTGCTCTTTTTCACGGACAAGGGCAAGGTCTACCAGGAACGCGTCTATCAGATACCCCAAGCGCGGCGCACGGCCAAAGGCTCGCTGCTGGTGGGCGTGCTTGCCTTGGGCCCCGACGAGCAGGTAACGGCGGTGCTCAGCGTCGACGAGTTTGACGGTCAGGGGCGCTACTTCACCATGATCACCCGACTCGGTACGGTAAAGCGCGTCGAGTTGCGGGAGTTCGCCTCGGTGCGCCCCAGCGGGCTGATCGCCATTCACCTGGAGGAGGACGACGAACTGAGCTGGGTCCGCCTGACGCAGGGAGACGAGGACATCATGCTGGTGACGGAACACGGCAAGGGCATTCGCTTCAACGAGCAGGACGTCCGCCCGATGGGACGGACGGCGAGGGGCGTCATCGGCATGCGCCTGGAACCGGGCGACCAGATCGCCGGCGCTGACGTCGTTGAACCGGAAGGCGCGCTCTTCGTCGCGTCGCTGCGCGGCTTTGGACGGCGCACCCCCCTCACCGAGTTCCCCCGCCAGGGCCGAGGCGGCAAGGGCGTCTGGGCGTATAAGACCAGCCAGACCACCGGCCCGGTGGTAGACGCGCGAGTGGTGCGCGAGGATGACGAGATTTCCTTGATCTCCGAGGGTGGCATCGTCATTCGCACACCGGTCGCGAACATCCCGGAGATGGGACGCTACACGCGAGGCGTGCAGATGATGAGTCTCAAGGAGGGAGATCGCGTCGCATCGGTGGCTCGCTTGGAAGCTCAAACAGAGATCCCGGAGGATGAGGACACGCAGGCGGAATCCGAACAGAAAGTAGAAACCGAGGAAACCATAGCATAACCTCGGAAGTCGTTCACAGATAACGGGCTGAAGTCAAGGTAATAGAATGTAACCCGCAGCAACGCACCTTATACTGCACGTGTAAGAGAATGGGAGCCAGGTGGGAGATAAGGATATGACCAAGAAGCGTACCGTTGAAGGACCGAGCCAGTTGGTCGCCCTGTTACCGGAAGCCGATCCGGATTCGCTCGCTGAGACCATGGTGGCTTTCGCCAACGCCGACGGCGGCACGCTCTACGTCGGGGTCGACGAGCGAGGCCGGCCTACGGGCGAGGTCTACCCTGAGGACTTCGACGTCGTCGTCCACCAGGCCGAGCAGCGCTGCCGCCCGCCCATCCCTGTGGAATGGCAGCAGACGGAGGCCCGGGGCGGCGCGTTCGTCTTCACCGGGCACATCCGGCGGAGCCCCGAGCTCCACGCGCTCCACGATGGTCGCGTGCTGGTACGCACCGGGGACGAGAACCGTCCGCTCAGCGGGGACCAGGTGCGCCAGCTGGCGACGACGCGCTCCGCCGGCGACTACGAGGCGGAGCCGCTGCCCGGCGCCGAGCGGTCGGACCTCGACGAGGATCTCCTGGAGGAGTTCGTCGAGAAGTGGGTCGAACGTCAGGGGCGACCGCTGACTCGTTCGCTCAACGAATTGCTCAAGGCGCAGGGCTGGCTGACGCCCGACGATCAACCCACCGTCGCCGGGATCCTGCTCTTCGGCAAGACCCCCCAGATCTTCGTGCCGCGCAGCGGGCTCACCTTCGTGCGCTTCGAGGGCACGGAGATGCGGGGCGAGGGCGGCGCGCCCGGCTACGGTCGCCGCGCCGAGGTCGACGGTCCCCTACCCCACATCATCAAGCGGACGTGGGAGATCATTCAGGAGGAGATTCAGGTAGGTGCCGTGGTGCGCGATCTGGAGCGCGAGGAAAAGTGGCGCTATCCCCCCACCGCCATCCGCGAGGCGCTGGTCAACGCCGTGGCGCACCGCGACTATCGCCTGCGGGGGCGCGCCATCGAGGTACGCGTCTTCACCGACCGCCTGGAGGTCTCCAGCCCCGGCGGATTGCCCGGTTTTATCACCGTCGATAACATCATCGACGAGCACTTTTCCCGTAACCCACGCGTCGTCAACGGGCTCTTCCAGTGGGGCTACATCGAGGAGCTGGGCCTGGGCGTGGACCTGATGATCGAGGAGATGGTCAACGCCGGGCACGAGCCGCCGGAGTTTCACGAGACCCCCTTCTCCTTCACGGTCACTTTCCGCTCCGCGCGCCCCCGTCGTCCGCGCCGGGGACAGCGACTCTCCATGAACGAGCGGCAGGCCAAAGCCCTGGACTACGTGCAGAAGAACGGACGCATCACCAACGGTGAGTATCAGGAGCTCTGCCCCAACGTCAGCCCGGAGACGCTGCGCCTGGACCTCGTGGATCTGGTCGAAAAGGGCGTGCTGCTCAAGGTAGGCGCCAAGCGGGGCACCTACTACATCCTTAAGTAGCCCCGGAGGCTCTCGTGACCCCTTATCATCTGCGCCGGCAGGAGCATGCCATCACCGAGCGGTCCACGCTCCTGGAGATCATCGCGGGACAGAAATACCTCACTCTGGCGCTCTGCCGCGACGACGTTCCCTATCTGGTCACCATAAATTACGGCTTCGATCCCGACGCCGACTGCTTCTACATGCACTGCGCCGGCGCGGGTAAGAAGCTCGACTACTGGCGGGCCAATCCCCGCGTCTGGGGACAGGTGCTGGAGGATCGTGGATACGCGGCGGGCGCCTGTGACCACGCTTATCGCTCGGTACAGTTCAGAGGGCGCGTCGCGTTCGTTGAGCAGGTCGAGGAAAAGCAGCGGGCGCTCTCATTGATGATCGAACAGCTGGAGCCCGACCCGGCTACTGTGGCGGCGCACTTGCTGAAGCCGGCGCGTATCGCGGGGGTGACCGTCGTGCGCATCGACGTCGAGGCATTCAGCGGCAAATATAATGCGCCCTGAGCGCGCCGCACGCTTGTCCCCAGGCCATGAAGCGCCGCGGCTCCTACGTCGGGGCTTTTTCTTGGTACATCGCCCCGTTGCTGCACGGTATCTTTTTGCTACATCCCCCGCCTTGGAAACCCAAATTATCCCAAAATTTCCCAAGTTATCCCAAATTATGTTGGGATATGCCCAAACACCACGAAATGGCGAGGAGGTAGGGGGCAAATCTTCAGGTGTTATTTCGTCGTCTCGACCCGCTGCCAGAGATGGGAAAGGGAGCGGCGCAAAAGTCTCACCTTGACGAAGACCAGCAGCCAGAGGTGGAGCCGCGCGCCGAAGAGGAGCAGTGACCAGAGCAGTTCCCGCGCGCTGCGCGCGTAACGCAGGGCGAATTGGGTGCCGTGCAGCAGCTCCAGCCTGGCGGAGCGCATGCGGAAGGGCGAGTTGCGGACGTAGTCCTGCGCATAGCCGCCCGCCGAGCGCACCTTCTGGCGGAGCCAATCGACGTAAGTCGTCGGGTAGTTGACCTTGACGCGGGCTGCGGGCGCATAGCGGATACGGTAGCCCTCTTGAGCGATCCGATGTGAGATCACGGCGTCCTCTGCCAGCGCGTCCTCAGGCACGTGCTCGATCAGCGCGCGGCGAAAGGCGAAGAGATAACCAGAGCAGAGGAGGAACTCGCCGGCGTGATCTCGCCGTAGGCGCGTGTGATGGGCGGCGTCGGTGAGCAAATGGGACCAGTAACCCAGCAACGTCGTGCGGGGGTTGGTACTGACCGGGCGTCCGGTTACCGCGCCAACCTCGGGATCGGCAAAGGGCGCCAGCAAGGGCGCCAGCGCATCCTCCGCGATGACGACGTCACCATCGCTGAGCACCACAATCTCTCCCCGGGCCGCGATCAGCCCGTAGTTAAGCGCGGCGGGCTTACCACGCTGGGGATCGGCGACGTGGCGAACGTCAGGCTGGCGGTTAGCATAGGCATCGACCACCGCAGTCGTCTCCGGATCGGGGCAGACAACCAGGAGCTCCCCACTCGGCGGCAATTGTTCGAGTACGCTGTCCATGGCGCGCGCCACGCTGTCTGCTTCGCGAAACGCCGTCAGAATGACACTGATCATCTCTTCCGCTCCTGACAAGGGATAGTGGATACCTCGACAGCCTTATCAAAAAGTGCGCTGTGCTGTCAAATTATCCCAAATTGCGTTAAATATCCCAAATGGATTGGGATATTTTTGGGATAGCTGGATCGGTGGGCCGCTAAAATGTGCTTCTGTGTCAGAGCGAGGAAGCCGTCTCTGCTGAGATTCCCCTTCCGCCTCTATCTTATCATAGCTACCTCGGATTGACATCCCCGGCTCCTCAGGATTCACTGTTCTCCGCTACTATGGAGTTAACTTGCCACGCAATAGCGTTTCCATCACTTTGTGCACCCGTTGGGCGGCCTCCTGCCAGGAGAAGCGGCGAAGATTCGCCTCTCCGCGGGTAACGAGCGCTCGGCGCAGATCAGCGTCCCCCAGCAAGCGCAGAAGCCCCTGCGCGATGGCATTGGTGTCCAGCGGACAGACGTAGAGGGCGGCGTCCCCGCCAACTTCGGGTAGGCTGGTGCTGTCACTGGTGAGCACCGGGGTGTGGCAAGCCTGCGCTTCGAGCACCGGAAAGCCAAAACCTTCGTAGAGTGAGGGATAGGCGAAGAGACGGGCGCCGGAGAAGAGCGCCGCCTTGTCTGTAGCATCGACGTAGCCGGTAAAGCGCACGCGCTCTTCCAGATCCAGGGTTTCCACAGTCTCGCGAATAGGCTCGGCGAGCCAGCCGGTGGGCCCGGCGAGTACCAGGGTGAGGGCAGAGTGCGCCTTGGCAACGGATTTGAAGGCCTGGATCAGCCGGCTGAGATTCTTGCGGGGCTGGATTCGCCCCAGGAAGAGAACGTAGTCACCGGGGATACCGTACCGGCGGCGGACCCGGGCCAACGCCGGAGCGTCGGTCACCGGTCGGAGCGTGCGATCGTAGCCGGGGTAGACCACGCTGATTTTCTCCGGCTCGACGTCGTAGGCGCGCACCAGGTCGGCGCGGGTAGCCTGTGAGTCAGCGAAGACGTGGGTAGCGACCCGGGCGTTCCAGCGAGTGGTCAGATCGAGGTAGCGACGCTGCGCGAGGGGATGGGCCTTCGGGAAGGCGAGATAGCCCAGGTCGTGGACGGTGACCAGCGTGTGGCGCGGTCGCACCGGCGGCAGGACGTGGGCCGGCACGAAGAGCAGGTCAGGCGGATGGCGCAGCATCTCCCACGAGAGCCTGAGGTGCGTCCACAGCCGGGGAGAGGGTATGTGATGGAGCTCTGCACCAGAGAACGCCTGCGGTGCGCCAGGTGGATCCCGGAAGTAAAGCCGCACGCTATGCCGAGGGCACAAGAGCGGGAGCAGCGTCCGGATTAGGTGAAAGGAGTATCCCTCGGTCCCGGTCGGAGCGGTACTGACCGCTCGGCTGGCGTCGATGCCGACACAGGCCATAACGTAATCAGGGCGTGATCGCTGTGAGCGGCACGGGCACCAACACAAGGAAGAAGAGTACGACCATCGCCCAACCGATGACGCGGCGGCGCCAGTCCAGCGGTGTGAGATCATTGAGAGGGCGCGGATGTCTTGTCCCCATCAGCAGACCGAGCCCGCCCCAGACGACCCACGTCCAACCGGCCTGATTGCCCAGAACGAAGTTGAGAAAGAGGCCCCATCCAAACATCACCCCGACGAAGACGCGGGCGATGGTCCAGGCCAGTGGGCCGAACATGGCGTAGAGAACGTGCCCGCCGTCGAGCTGACCGACGGGAAAGAGATTGAGCGCCGTCACCATCAGCCCGGCCCAGGCAGCGAAGGCCACCGGATGGAGCATCACGTCCATCCCCCCCGAGGGAAGCGGTTGACCGAAGATGGCCCACTTGATCAGGTGGTAAAGGATGGAGTTGCCTTCCAGAAAGTAGGGCTCATTGACCGGCAGCGGCTCCACCACAGAAAGCAGCAAGCCGACGATCAACAGGGGAACAGCGACGATGATCCCGCCAATGGGACCCGCCGCACCGATGTCGAAGAGCGCGCGTCGGCTGCGCATGGGCCCTTTCTGGGTGATCACCGCCCCCATGGTACCAAGGATGCTGATCGGCAGGGGAATGAAGTACGGCAAGCTCACCGGGGATCCATAGCGGCGCCCCATGAAGTAATGACTGAGCTCGTGCGCCGTCAGGATCCCGAGCAACGCGCCGGCAAAGGGTAACCCCAGGCGTAGGTCCGCCGGGTTTTCCAGAGGATTCGCGCCCTCGTTCAGGGCGCCGATAAAGACGACCGAGAGCAGCGTCAGGACAAAGAGAACGACGTTGACCCACGGATTGCCGGTCTCCTCCTTCGGCACGCCCGGTATAGCCTTGAGCACGGTGCTGTCATCCTCCTGCATCAGCGCGGGGGTGTATCCCAGGGGCTTGAACCGCCGTAGAATCTTGTCAAAGATCACGTCACTGCGCTCCGGGTCAAGCTCCACCTCAAAGGCCACCGCCGGGGTTGCCCCATTCGAAAGCACCCTAACCGAATGAATGGTCGTCAGGTCTTCCAGGGCGCGACGCAACCGAGCGACCGCTGTGCTTTCAGACATGGGTGCATTGATTTCCAATTTTTCCATCTTTACAACCTCTCTATTTCCACGTTAAACCGCTGCCTTTTCCCTTGTGTAGTCTTCATCAACTCCAACCATAGCAGGCTGCCAAACAGCAGAAGGTGTAGGACAATCTCCAGACGCAGTGGGCCGAAGGTACTGACGGGATCCGCGCGCAAGGTCGAGAGCCCTGCGATGCCGAGGGCGTAGAGTCCCACACCGACTAGCGAGTGACGACACCACAGCATGGCGACGCCAGCGCAGAGCAGCGCCCAGACAGCAGCCAGGTCGGCGATCGGATAGCGCGGCAGCACAGCATGATAGAGATCAGGACGATCCACGACCAGCCAGCGAAGAAACAACGGTGACGTCATCACCTGCTCACTCCAGACACAGCCGCGATCCGCGCAGGCCCACCATCCCCCCGCCGCGATCCATAATCCCGCCGGCGCCAACAGCGAAAACGTGGCGCGCCAGGACACCTTGACTGCGCGAGCCCACAACCAGCCGCCCAGCGCGCCCCCGATCCAGATGGCAAAGCCGTGCATCCCCCCGACACTTCGTAGCGCCAGCACGTCCCACGGACGCTGCACAAAGTAGTCGACGTTGACCAGGACGTAGCCGCTGCGTCCCACCAACAGTACCCCAGCCCACACGGACCAGAGCAGGCTGACCGACCTCCGGTAAGGAAGTCCCCGGGCGCGCGCTGCAAAGCCCAACCAGATCAACGCGACCAGAACGCCGTAAGCGATCCGTAACGTATAGGGTTGAATGTTCCAGGCTCCAAGCTGCATGCTGAGAAGTATATCATGGGGCGGGTAGAACTTCAACGTTTTGCGCGGAAGGGCAAACGAAGCGGTGCTGCGGCTTTCCTAGCCCCCACAGAGACTCTCTGTGACGTTTGTCCATGTTATCAACCCCGGCTGCGTTTGCCTTGATCTTGTCTACGCACGTTCTGGGGTGGCGAGGGCGGTTTCGGTAATCGATTTGGAGATGGTTCATTTTCCCGGTTGGTTAAGTTTACACTTTCCTTACTTACGTCTCA
>CAZCPK010000133.1:0-9499 GCA_964500755.1 uncultured Anaerolineales bacterium | reverse complement strand
TCAAGCGTGAAGATCTTAACTGGCTCGTTGACGCGGCGAAGACCTGGGCCAGCCCCAGGAGATTCTCAAGATCGCAGATCTGCAGGAGTACGTCCGCATCGCGGAGGCGGAAACCTTCCGTATCGCCGACATCCTGACGCGAATGCGCAACTTCTACCGCCCGACCCGCTCCGAAAAGCAGCCCGCGGACGTTCACGACGTCCTGGAGAGCGTGCTCGGCCTGGCGAACAAGCAGCTCCAGTACAGGGAGGTGACCGTCGAACGGGAGTGGGACGGGGGCCTCCCCCGCCCCAGCATCGACTCCAATCACCTGAAGCAAGTTCTGTTAAACATGGTACTCAACGGCATCGACGCTATGCCCGAAGGGGGAACCCTGACCATACGCACGGGTACGGAGCGCCGGCAGCTACTCGAAAGCGAGACCGACGTCGTATCCATAGAGTTCTCCGATACCGGCCCAGGACTCTCGCCGGAGGAACAATCTCAGATCTTTGAGCCCTTTTTTGCGACGCCGGAGGGCGAGAACAGGCTGAGCCTATCCATCAGCTACAGCATAATCCAGAAACACGGAGGGGATATACGCGTGCAGAGTCAAGCGCCTCAAGGAACCACCTTTTCCATTCTGCTCCCGATCGAGAGAGGGCAAAATATGGCCGACCGAGAAAGAGGAGAATGATGACCCAACCTATCGGAAAGATTCTGGTCGTCGACGACGAACCCAACATCCGTTTCTTCCTGGAGAAGGTGTTGAGTCGCGATGGACACGAGGTCGTAGCCGTCGAAACCGGCGCGGAGGCGCTGAATCTGATTGAAGAGGAGGAATTCGAGCTGGCCCTCGTGGATCTCAAACTCAAGAAGATGAGCGGCACCGAGTTATTGCCCCAACTTCGAGAGTTGGCGCCCTACCTGACCATTATCATCCTCACGGGATACGCTTCTCTGGAGACTGCCGTCGAGGCGCTGCGCCAGGGCGCCCACGACTATCTCTTCAAGCCCGCGCGGGCGGACGAACTGCGTGAGAGCGTCCGCACCGGACTGCTGAAACGCAACCGGGAGCTGCGTCGACAACAGCTGCTCGCACAACTGGAGGAGAATCTGACGACCAGCCTGGCAGAGATCCGCTCCGCCGTCGTAACCGGAGTGGACACCCCCATCACCGCGCAAACAGAACGAATCGCGCCGACCTCGGGGACTCGAGCACCCCTGCAGCACGGCGCGTTGATCGTGGACTTCGCCCGGCACCTCGTGACGCTGGACGGCACGCAGCTCTCCCTGAGCCCGACCGAATTCGACGTCCTGGCCTATCTGGCCGCCGAAGCGCCCCGGGTGATCTCACCGGAGGAGATGGTTCGCGAGGTGCAGGAGTACGAATGCCAGCCCTGGGAAGCTCGCGACACCGTACGCTACCACATCTACCGGCTGCGCAACAAGATCAGAGAGGCGACCGACCACGAGGACGTTATCCGCACCGTCCGCGGTGTAGGGTACACGCTCAACCTGAATAACCTGTAGCCCGCGTCCCCCCCCACCCCCGATCCCCAGCGCTCCTCCGGGGCGCTTTTTTTGTGTTACAGACCACCACGCCCTCGGTCGGTTTGTCCGACGTTTTCACTATCGGGATGGTTCATTCATCTATTGACCAACTGACCAGGCGACCACCTGACCACCCGACTAACTTTAGAGAGCCGCTAATGAAAATGCCACATAGCTACCACACAACGCTTATGTTATACCGCTCCAACCTATCCTATAATAATCGATAGAAAGAAGTAAGATGACGTGAGATTGTCCCGAGACCCTAAAGGGAGAAGCAAGAGCATTATGATGGCAGAGCAAACTACAAAACGCGTCCTTATCGTGGATGACGAACAAAACGTAACGCTGGTTCTCTCCCGGAGCCTGGCCAAACTGGGGGACGAATATCTGATCGAGACGGCCAACGACAGCGCCGAAGCCCTGGAGAAGATCAAGGAGACCCCCTACGGCCTGGTTATCACCGACTACCGCATGCCCGAAATGAACGGCGTCGATCTGGCCATGGCCGTCCGCAACCTTTCTCCGCAAACACAGGTTGTCCTCATGACGGCCTATGGAGATCATCAGTTGAAACATCTGGCCAGCAACATGGACCTGGCCGGCTACCTCGACAAACCCTTCTCCATGAAAGACATTCGCGCCATCGTGGAACAGGCGATCGGCCGGACCAGCAACGAGGATCCGTACCGCAGGGGAGAGCGCAGCGTAGATCATGAGGTCTACGAAGAGCTGGAAAATCTCCAGATGAACACCGGCGCGCGGTGCATCATGCTGCTGAGCAGCGGCGGCTATCCCATTGAGTCCATCGGCGCCACCCAGAATCTCGATCTCTCCACGGTAGGGGCACTGGTGGCGGCCAACTTTGCCGCTGCGGTTGAGCTCTCCAAGTTGCTGGGGAACGATTCCATCTTCAAATCCAGTTATCACGAAGGCCCGGACTACAACATCTACGCCTACGACGTCGACGGAGACGCGCTGTTGGCCGTCATCTTTGGGACCGAGCACCGCCCAGGCACCGTCTGGTTCTACACCAAACAAGCGGCGACCCACCTAAAGGATCTTCTCGATCATCAAGCAATAGAGCGCGAGGAAGACAACGAGTTGAAGATCGACATGGACGAGTTTAGCCAGGATCTGGATAAGCTCTTCAACGATGGCCCGCGCGCCGAGACCGCTGCCCCCGATGAAGACAACGACGGTGAACGCAAATTGTTATCGTTGGATGAAGCCATGAGCGCAGGCCTTGTCTCTACAGACGTAGGTGAAAGTAACGGGCGCGATGGGTAACGTGCGAGAGAACTTCCTCAAGCCCCTCAATCTGTCCGCTGCTCAGCTGGACGATATCGACACCTGCCTGAACACGCTCCGTCGAGAAGGACGCGCGCATTACGCCCTGGTGGCCGACATCACCGGGCAGCTGATCGAATCCCAGGGCGAGAGCGGCGCGCTCGACCCCGCCGTGTTAAGCGCCCTGGCCGCCGGAGAGATCGCCGCGACCCGGGAAATCGCCCAACTGATGGACGAAGCGCCCGGCTTCAAGCTGTTGCTACACGAGGGCCAGAAGCAGAGCATCTATCTCTCCGACGTCAACGACCAACTGATCCTCGCGGCCATCTTCAGCAACGATACACCCATCGGGCTGGTGCGGCTGGTCACGCGGATGACGGTGGAGCAGTTGAACGTGGTCTTTGCGGAGCACGCCCCGGAGCTTTCCAGCGCGGAGATGGCCGACGACTTCGGTTCGTTATTGCAGGCAGAATTAAAGCAGTTTTTCGGATAAGCGAAGGGAATCTGGATATGTTCATCAATCGCCGCAAGGGCGAGCTCAATCTCAAGATCGTCTACTACGGACCGGCGTTGAGTGGCAAAACCACCAACCTGGAGTACGTCCACGCGAAGACGAACCCCAAAGCCCGGGGGGAACTCGTCTCGCTCAAGACCCGGGAAGACCGCACCGTTTTCTTCGACTACCTGCTCCTGGAAGTGGGGAAGATCGCCAATCTGCGTCCGCGTTTCAACCTCTACACTGTACCGGGCCAGGTCTACTACGCCTCCAGTCGCAAGCTGGTGCTGCAGGGCGCCGACGGCGTCGTCTTTGTCGCCGACTCGCAGATTCACCGGCAAAAGGCCAACCGGCAGGCGCTGCACGACATGGTCAAATACATGCGGGAGCTGGGCCTGGACCTCCGCAAGGTTCCCGTGCTTGTCCAATTCAACAAGCGCGATCTACAGAATATCACGTCGGTCGACGAGATGAAAAGCAACCTGGGCATCGCCAACACTACCTTGCCCTGCTTTGAAGCCTCCGCCCTCTACGGCGACGGCGTCTTCGATACCCTGAAGACCTCCATCAATTTAGTCATTCAACAGATCCAGAAGGAAATCAAGGATCGGGAGGCGCAACGTGCCGCTGTCCACTGAGGGGCGTCCGAAACAGGTCACACTCTTTGAATCGCTGGGCTGGATCCTGACCGATCTCTGCAGCCGAGAGGGATTCGCCGCCGCCGTCCTCATCGGCCCGGAGGGATTGCCCCTGGCCCGATCCCACGGCGGAGGCAACGCGGAGGCGGAAGCGGTCGCCGCCGTCACCGACCTGCTTCATCGAGCCGCCGTGCAGGTCAAGCTACAGCTAACGTGGCCCGATCTCGACGAGATCCGCATCGTGACCCAGGGAAAGCAGAACCTTATCGCGCAGGCCTTTCCCCTGGACAACGAGGAGGTCATTCTGGCCGTCGTCCTCTCCGACCGCGTGCTCTACCGGCAAGCGACACGCCAGGCCATCGACCGCATCCAGTTCGCCTGGAAGATCCACAAGAACACCGACGCTGCATCCAGACCACCGAAGGGAGATTGAAAGAGAGATGGCCGTACGAGGAAGGTTGGAGGATCTGTCCTTGACCGGGCTGATCTCCGTTAACTGTAATGAGGGAAATCAGGCGCACCTGCACATGCAGCGGGGCGAGCAGCACGCCCACATCTACTTCGACGGCGGTGGGATTGCGCACCTCGTGCTGGGTGATCGAGAAGGGGAAAGCGTCATCCAGGAGATATTGAGCTGGGAGCACGGCACCTTTGAGCTGGAGATGAACGTACCGCCGCCGGCCCGCACCGTCGAGACCCCCTGGCACAATCTCGTGTTAAGCGGGATGCACGCGCTGGACGAGGCATCCGACCTGGAAAGGGAGGAGCTGGAAGTAGAAGATTGGACGGCGTCAGCAGATTTAGACTTTGAAGAGACAGCATTTACACAACCTCAGGAGGTAGACAAAATGGCAGAGTTGAAAGAGCTTTTACGTGAGATGGCCGGGGAGATCCCCGGGTTTCAGGCCGCTGCGGTCTCCGGTATCGATGGCCTCGCCATCGCGGAATATACCGCGAGCCCGGACTTCAAGATGGAGATGGCGACCGCCCAATTCGCTCTGGTGATGAAACTGGTGCAGAAGACGGGAGATCGATTGGAAGCCGGCGAGTTCGAGGACAACCTCGTCACCACCGACGCCACCTATATCCTCAGCCGGGCCCTCGGCGATAGTTCCTACTATCTCATCGTCTCCGTGGAACGCGAGATGGCGAGCCTGGGCAACGTGCGCCTGATGACGCGCAACTTCGCCCCGGACCTGTGGGATGCCATTCCCCGCCGCAGCTAGCGGATAACCACCTACACAACAATCAGAAAGGAAAAAAACATGGCTACAGATACGGAGAAGAAAGAACGCCTATTGGAAATCTTCAACGTGGTCGTCTACGGGCTGGCCCGGGGATTATGGGATCTCTTTGGAGAGGCTTCCTTTGCCACCACCAACTCCATCGGAGACCAGGTCTTGGAATTATTGGAACGCAACGCCGGACTGGAAATTCACGGTGAAAGCCCCGAGATCATCCTGACAGAGGTCGAACGCCTCCTGGTGGACGAGGTGGGCGCTATGAGCGAGGCCGAGGTCACCAAAGAGGGACCTGTGATCAGCATGGCCTGCACCAAGTGCTTCCTGCGGCAGGCCACCAAGGACCTGGAAGAGGTCGAAGTGCAACCCTTCGCCTGCGTCCCCATGACCATCGCCGCCGCCGCCATGCGCAAACGCCTGGGCACCAAACATCGCCTGCTGGGACGCCAATGGGACCCCGCGACCGAGACGTGCACCATCCAATTCGAGTTGATGGAGTAGGCTGCAATTACGGTATAAGGTGCAACGCACCTACGATGAGTAGGACATGCAGGATAGAAAGACAGGTCAGCGTGCGCAAAATGGCCACTTTCAGGCTTTCTAAGGTGCGTTGCACCTAGCCCTAATACCGTAATGCAAGGGAGTAGAAATCGATCGCGTCACTCCAGCGTTGGGGCCGGGAGGACGAACCCGCTGGAGGGCGCGTCCTCCCGGTCGACGAACTTCATGGAATTAGGCGCGAGTTACTCAGGTGCAAGTTTATGAAAGAGCCCATCTTCTTCCAACGCAACGACACACTCAGCCACGATCAGGCGCTCTACTGGAAGGACCTCCTCTATCGCGCCGTCAAGATCGGCACCGAGCTGGAGTTCGCCTTGCCCAAGGGAAAGCGCAAGCAGGAGCTCCTTCCGGCGCTGGTGAAAGCCCTGACGCCGTCACAGGAGCTCACCAAACTTGGACGCTACGGCGTGCTCGACATCGTCAGCGAGCATTGCGGCCTGGAGATCCAGATCATCGGACGGCAACCTTACTACACCGCTCTGCTGGAACAGTACCGAGCGATCTTCGCGCTGCTACCCGCCGGCATCCGGGCCCGGCCCACCTGCGGGCTGCACTTCCACGCGCTCACCCCGGGATTGGGAGAGGACGTACCGGTCATTGTCCTGGGCAACCTGTGGAACCTGGTGCGCCGCTATGCACCAGAACTTGCCTTTCTGACCAGCGGGGGCGCATCGCGCTCCGCCCTGCGCCGCCGCCGCAACTACAACAGCCACCAGGAGCTGGTGAAACTCTCCCCGGTTCCGCACACTATGCCCGCGATTCAGCGACGGCTTCGGGAAAGCAACGTGGTCGCCGAACACAACAATTTTCTCAACCTGGAACATCTCACCTTTAGCCCCACCGGCGACGTCGACAACTTTCACGTCGAGTTCCGCTTTCCCGACGCCGACCTCTCCACGACGTCCATTGTCGCCAAGACGTTCCTGCTGCTCGCTCTGATCCTCAAAGCGGTGGAACTCTCCCAGTACGGCATCATCCACGTCGGGCGGATCCGCCCCTGGCGTCGCAAGATCCAACTCCTCGACTGGTTAAGCAACAACGACGGCCCGCTGGCGACCAGCGACACCCGCAGCGTTACCCCGGAGGTCGTCGAGGAGCTGCGTAGCGGCAGCCGCGAGATGTTGGAACTGCTCAAGCCCATCTTCGACCGCTGGGAGGGGAACCCGTCCTTCGAGGTGCTGACGCTGTTGACCGAAACGCCCATCAGCCTGCTGCGCGTCAGCGGACGGACCTGGGCCGAGATCGAGCAGTTGCTGGCGGAACGCGCCGCCAGCGACGAACTGGGGCTGGACCGCACCGACCACCGCCTGATGCAGGCCATCGAGGTGGCGCAGGTCACCGGCGCACCCTCCATGGAAGCCTGGCAGTGGACCATCGCCCGCGAATTATTGCTCACGCCCCGGGAACTTGAGGAGCGCATGGAGCGTCTCGATCAGCTGCGTGGGCTGCGCTGGGACACTCGGCTCGGCACCATGGCGTTTCGGCTCTGACCACGTGTGCGGATTAGCCGGTCTTCTCTTAAGTCCGCGGCAACGGAGCGCCGCGACCTGGACGCAGTTGCGCGCCCAGTTTACGGACAACCTGCTGGCGAACGCACGGCGCGGACAAGCGGCGACAGGCGCAGCGCTTATTCAACGCGACGGCAGCGTACGGCTGCACAAGGCGCCGCTTGCTCCGGAGGAGTTCGTCAAGACCGAGGCATACCGGGATCTGCTCGACAATCTCAATCATGAGAGTAGTATGCTTCTGGGGCACACGCGCCACCCGACACAAGGATCGCCGCTTTCCCCGGACAACAACCATCCCCTTCACGTCGGCAACGTCGTCGGCGCACACAACGGTCACATCCACAACGACGCCGCGCTCTTCAAAACCTTCGGCTTTCCCCGCCGCGGGGAGGTCGACAGTGAGGTGATCTTCCGGCTGGTCGACAGCCTCGATCCTTCGTCCAAGGGACTGCCCTATCTCGATCAGGTTCGAGACGCGGCCCGACAACTTCAGGGCCCGCTGGGCGTCCTCGCCGTCGACCTGCGCCGACCGGGACAGCTGTTGGTCATCAAACGCGGGGTACCGCTCTCCGTCCACGTCGACCCCGCAACCGAGACCTGGCACTTCTCCTCCCGCTACCTCTTCTTGCGAAAGACGTTCGGCCCGGTCGTCATCCTAGAGGACAACGTCCGTCCCGATACCGCTTATCTCTTCCACCCCATCCTGCGCCTGGGTTTTCTGCGTCGCCCCCTCTGAGGGCCCCACCACAAAGGGACGCCGCGACTTCTCGCGGCGTCCCTGTCAGCTGCTAAAGATAACGGTGGCACCTACGCCACGGAGAGAGCGCTAACGGTCACCGCCTGGACGAACGGCTCGACCGCCTCCCGCCGCGCCACGGCGGTTCCCTCCCGGCTCGCGGAGACGGCGCCGGCTGCGACGCCCCACCGCAGCGCTTCCTGTAACGGCATATGCTGATTTAGCCTCCACACCAGACCCGCCATCAGGGCGTCGCCCGCGCCCACACTGCTGCGCACCTGGACCGTCGGCGGCTCGACCAGCCACGCTTCCTCGCCGTCGTAGGCGGCGGCGCCGCCCTCACCCAGCGTGATCACCACCGTCTGGGGTCCCAGCGCGTGCACCGCGGCGAGCACGGGCCCCACGCCTTCGGTCTCTGTCACCGTCATTCCCGTCAGCTCCAGCGTCTCGGCGAGGTTGGGCTTGACGAGATAGGGTAGCGCCTCGCAGCCGTGCTTCAAGGGCGCACCGCTGGTATCCAACAAAACCTTGGCGCCGCGCACCTGCACCTGGTCGATGATGTCCGCGTAAAAGGTGTCCGCCACGCCACGCGGCAGGCTTCCGCCCAGCACCCACCAATCGCCCGGCCGGGAGAGGCTCGCGATCTTCTCGAGGAGCGCCTCCTGCTCCGCTTCCGTCACCACAGGGCCGGCCTCGTTGACCTTGAGATAGTGCGCATCGGTCTCGCTGACCACACTGACGTTGGTGCGCGTCTCCCCCCGAATATCCACGGCGTCGACGGGGATGCCCAGATCTTCCAGGCCCAGGGCGATCTTCATACCAGCCCCGCCCCCCAGAAACCCCAGGGCGACACTCCGCTTCCCCAGAGCCTCCAGCGCCCGGGAGACGTTGAAGCCCTTCCCGCCGTAATCGACGTGTAAGCCCGAGGCCCGCAGCACCTCGTCGAAGTGGATCTCGGGGACGGTCAACTCGCGGTCCAGCGCAGGATTCAGCGTAACGGTGTAGATCATCGTGAGACTCCTTTCTTGGATAACTGGTGACTCTGTTGTAAAAAACCCAAAAAATCGGATTTTTTAGTAAGACGCTCCATACATTTAGTGATTTTGGGTCTCTGGGATTTCGCCGGGTGGACCAAAAACTTAACCACAGATGGCACGGATTTTCACTGATTTTTCATTTTCTGTGTAAATCTGTGAAATCCGTGGGTAAGTTTTCAGTCTGATCCTGCGAAGTCCAAAAGAGCCGTGGTTTTAAATGAGAAGCCTCTAGATATGATGGCAGGTCTCGGGAAAATCCGACTCTTACGTGTACGCTCGAAAAGCCTCCTATTTCCAAACACCCCCTATCCGCATTGTAGAGGTTTCCGCCCGAAGATCAAGAAAGGCTGCAAAGCAACGTCGACGCTCTGTTGCCCGGAACGCGGCCTGTGTTACACTTGCACTACCTGGTTGACTGACAGAAAAGGTTAGAAGGCGTGCTTCCCTAATCCCGCAAAG
>CAZCPK010000132.1:0-9520 GCA_964500755.1 uncultured Anaerolineales bacterium | reverse complement strand
AACAGCTTCATCTCGTAACAGACAAACTTTTGCCTCAAAGTGATAGGTAGCTAAACCTAACGACTCTTCTTATATAAAAGCCCCGAGTGGTTACCACTCGGGGCCAGACTACGGGAGAAATTTTCGTTAACCGATTAGCACCCGTAGAGCGCCCAGTATGCTCAAACCCAACTCGTAAGCGATATCCTCACCAAAAACAACAAAGCTTCCTGCCGCTGCACAACAACAACACAACAGCAGGACCCCAACCACGATCAGGACGATGACAAGTGTGTTGTTCCCCTTCTTCTCTGCCGGCGCCGGTGGCGGGCTGGTCGCCGGTGTACCAATCGGCGGCACGCTTGTCGGGGGAACTTTTTCCGGTTCGGACGGCGGAATGGCCGAGACGTCCGCGGCGGGCCCAGGCACGCTCTCCGGGCTCGGCTCAGAGGGCGGCTCTACCTTGCGCTTCCTCTGTTCCGCTTCCGGATCCGGCATGGGTTCAGGATAATCGGGTTCGGGATAAGAGACGTCCTCGAACTCTTCTGGTGTTTCTTCCGGCGTGCGCGTCTCTTCTACTTCATTTTCATTGGCTTCTTCTGGCATAGCACTGCTCCTTTTTGATAATCGAAGTCATTAGCACAAGTCCCTTCGATGATGACGAGAATACGAACCTTCACTTACGGCGACCTAATACTGCCCGAACAGGCCGGCGCAGATGCCAATGCCCGGAATGGCCAGCACGCCGGTGATGAGGAGACATCCTAGGGCCACCCATAAGGCTACCCCGATCCATCCCAGGATAATGCCCCACTGGGCCATACCCCGACCGCTCAATGACCCGCCGCTGCGATCAATCTCGTTGCGGGCATTATATCCCAGGATCAAGCCGACAATGCTGCCGATAAAGGGCAGAATGCCGATTAGTCCCAGGATACTAAGGATCAAGCTGACGATAGCCGTGGTGCTGTTACGCGGTCCTTCATAATAAGATTGACTGGTCATAGCAATAAACCCCCTTGGTTAATTTTCTGAGAGATGTGGATGCTACTTACACTTTCTATACGTAACAGAGTGGAACGACGTTGCAGCTCAGCTAAGTCAGGAGCGCATGCGCCGTGAGCGACGATGACGCAACAGTAGAAAGATAAATACGGCAAAGAGCAGAAGCCAAATCAGCAACAGATACGGGAAGATGACGGCCAGAAACGACGTCACCGTCGCGATCACGTCCTCGATCGTGCTGACCACCGGATCGCCCAGGCCGCCGGTCGTCGATGAGACGATGGGACGCGCGCCGCTCTTGACGACGTGCACGCCCCCGGCCAGAATCACACCCAAGGCCATGGCCAGCACAGGATGAAGGCCGATGCCGGAGCGGGTCGTCGCGGCAAACATAATGGCGCCGGCGGTCGGACGCACAATGGTCTGGACGACGTCATTGATGGTATCAACGACGGGGAATTTATCGACCAGGATCTCAACGAGGAGCAACACGATCAGCAACCCAATAACCCACCAGCTGGTCAGTGCATCCCAAGGGGAATCCAGCCGAATCAGCGACGTGAATCGAGCCATCAGCGCCACCGTCAATAACGGGATATAGGCATTAAGGCCCGCGGACGTTGAGAGTCCAAAGGCAGATGCCAAATCTAATAAAACGTCCATGATGTTCCCCCTTCTCTAGAATTATATAATGGGGAGGCAAAACCGCAAACAGCCTCAAAGGGGGCAAACGAAACGGTTCTGCTCCCAACGCAAAAAAGGTCTGGTGCGCCCCACCAGCAGTCCGCTAGTTTTAGGGCTGCTCATTCCACCATCCGGCAAAGTCCAAAAGACCCGATTTCGTTTGACAAAAAAAAGGCTTTTGGTACAATATTGAGGCTTGACCCCATCGTCTAGTGGCCTAGGACGTCGGCCTCTCAAGCCGAAAACAGGGATTCGACTTCCCTTGGGGTCACCAAACGCAGCAGGCCGATCCAGAAACGTCGGCCTGCTCTCTTTTTATCAGTGATTCGATGTAAAAGGGGTGGGGAACGCCTCAACAACTCCAGGCGGTACTCACTGAACTGAGGATCCTAGCTTTTATGCTGCAGCATCCACAATGGGAGGCACGATGAAGATAGAGGAGTTACCCCGTATCACGGCCTCACACCTGGTCAAATCCGTGGATCTCAACCACCACGGCACCCTTTTCGCCGGACGCATGGCGGAGTGGCTGGTGGAGACCGGTTTTATGACAGCCCGGGCAGCCCTGGATTGCTCGCCCGACGGCCTCGTCTGCGTACATCTCCACGGCATGGATTTCCGTCGTAGTGTGGGCAAGGGCGCCACGCTGATCCTGGAAGGGAGCGCCGCCCACGTCGGGCGTACCAGCATCACGGTGCACGTGACGGCGTCGGCGTTGGAGAGCGGCGGCGACCGCGTCACCGGTACCGAGGGCTTCGCGACCTTCGTACACGTCGCCGAGGGCCAGGCCGTACCCCATGGTCTCGACGTCGAACCGCCGGATACGCCGGCAGCCCGTCGCCGCTGGGACCAAGTCATCGCCGCCCGCAAACGGCGTCGTTCCGGCTAGCCGGAGCGTCACCCATGTCCAATCAGATCTACCAGGCGTCCTGCACGGATATGTCCGAATTGGCGGATGGGAGCGTCTCCCTGACGGTGACCTCCCCGCCTTATTGGAACGCCATCGACTACGACGTCCACGCTGAGGACAAGCGCCAGGACTACCGCTCGCGCCAGTATGCCGAGGGCTACACCGACTACGAGGACTACCTGGAGTGGATCAGCGAGGCCTTCGACGAGGTGCTCCGGGTCACCAAGCCGGGCGGACTGTGCGCCATCGTCATCGGCACTGTGCTGTTGAACGGCGATCTTTATCCGGTCCCCTTCGACCTCACCGCCCGCCTCTCGCGAAGTGGCTGGACCTTTCACCAGGACATCGTCTGGCATAAATGCACGGCAGGCGTAAAACGCGCGGGCGTCGCCATCCAGAAGCCGTATCCCGGCTACTACTACCCCAACATCATGAACGAGTACATCCTGCTCTTCCGTCGGCCGGGCTCCAAGATCTACAAGCGACGCACGCAGGCGGAGAAGGAGGCAGCGGCGTACGACATCGACCGACTCTTCACGATGGACGTCGCCAACAGCGTCTGGCACATCGCGCCGGTACCGCCGGA
Organism: uncultured Anaerolineales bacterium; assembly: GCA_964500755.1. Taxonomy (GTDB): domain Bacteria; phylum Chloroflexota; class Anaerolineae; order B4-G1; family SLSP01; genus G713. The sequence goes on along the minus strand of CAZCPK010000132.1, from coordinate 6,356 downwards.
CTATCTCGATCATCCCTGCCCTTTCCCCGAGGAGATCCCCTACCGTCTCATCCAGCTCTACTCCTACCCGGGTGAGCTCGTCCTCGATCCCTTCGTGGGCTCGGGGCAGACTACCAAGGTCGCGAAGGCGCTGGAACGCCGGTATGTGGGCTACGACATTATCGAGAAGTACGTGGCGCTGGCCCGCGCCCGCCTGGACGAGCCGCTCGCCATCCGCCCAAAGCAGCTGATCGCCCGCTTCAAGAAGATCGGTCTGCACGACCCGATAGCAAAGCGAAAGAAGCAGCGCTAGGCGTCCGGCAACAGGCAAGGAGGGGTGGATGCTGGATCGTAGAGAGATTTTTACCCGTTACCCCTGGCTCAAACCCCACACCGAACCGGAGCGTGTCGTCATTGGCGACGACCTGGACGCGGTATTGAGCGCCGTGCTCTATCTGACGCACCATCCCAACGCGCGGCTGACCGGCGTCTATCACCAGTACACCACCGTCCACTACGCGAGCACGCTGACGTGGGAGGAGGCGCTGTGCGGTGTCTGGCTCGACCTCGACATTCGACACCCTGCCTGTCGCTCGTTGGGCCACCACGTGGTGCGACTCTCTCCGGCGGACCAGCTGCCCGAGCTCGGCGCGAAGTGCAACCTCAACGAGCTGGTGGGCCGCTCCGTGCAGGGCGGCTTTATCCGCAAGTATCCCCTGGGCACCGTCCATTTCCTGATGTGGCTCTACGACGTCGACCTGCCGCCGCACCCCGACGCCGAGCTGTTGATCTGGCTCGCCGACTCCACCTACATCAACGCGCAGGCCCGCTCGTGGCGGAGAGATTGGAAGCGTAAGGAAAAGGTAGCCTGGAAAGAGCGTAACGGATTTCGCTGGAACGTCGAGGCGTGGCTGCGGGAGCTGATGCCCCATCCTCCACTGCTGCAAACCCTGGAGACGGTAGAACGCCGGGCCTTTGAGGAGCGCATGGTTCGCTTTCAGCAGGAGGTGCTGGCGCGACGATGTCTAGAACAAGGTACCGGGCAGGCCGCATCCCGCCACCTGCAGCTGCACGGCTATCAATGCCAGCCGCCAGAAGCGGTCGACATGGGAAACTATCTACGGAACCTGCTGGCCTTGATCGTACAATACACCCGGTGGCGCCTGGAACCCGCACAGATCGCCCCGCTCCGGTCCCTAAAGTCTAGGACCGGACGGCGTACCATGGTCCCCGTGCGTGAGGTACAAAGAGAAGGCCTGGCCCGCTTCCTCAAGCGAAACCAGGTCTTCTCTTACGTCTTTCAGAGCAAGAAGACGTTGAATTACACCACCGGCCTATAAGCAGGAAGCGCTCCACTCAATCATTTAACTCCTCGGCGCGCTCAGCCATCATACGCCGCAGATTGGCGGCGTCTTGGGGATAAGCCCAGTAGAAGAGAGAGAAGAGTATGCCGCAGATAACCCACGGAAAGGGAATTGTCCAGACCAGCGCGCGGGTGAAACCGATGGTGTCGGCCAATCGCCCGGCGACGTAGGCGGAGATGGCGGCAAAGCCGCTCTCGATGAAGGTGGTCATGGCGAATGCCGTCCCACGCAGCTCGGGCGGCACCGCGCCCTGCATCATGGGCTCCTTGGCACCCTTCCCCGGCCAGCTGATCAACAACGCGGTCACAAAGCAGATGGCGAAGAAGCCCCAGAAGGACCAGTCGTCGGTCCGTGTCAGCATAATGTAGCTCAGGGGAACGCCGGAGAAGATCGAGACCTGTCCCACGATCGTGCGTCCGTAGCGGGGACTACGCGCCTCGGCCCAGTCGCCCAGCACCCCGCCGATGATGTTACTGCACGCGGTCCCGACGACGATGCCGGCGAAGGCCAGCGTCGCGCTGCCCGCCGGGTGATCGAAGACGATTTGCTCGGTCATCCCGCGCACCTCGACCATCCACGTGATGAAGTAGAGCCCCATGACGACCCAGGGCATGGTCCCGGCCAGCCCCTGCAGAATGGCGACCCAGACCGTGGGAATGGAGAGCACCCGGGGCAGATCGCGGAACTGGATCCGGAACTGTTCGGCGTCTGCCTCGGTGATCTTGCCCACCAGCTCGGGTTCGGCGGCGCCGCGCACCGGCTCCTTCACGAGCAGGGCGACCAGCACCCCGGAGAGAACGCTGGAGAACCCCAGGAGCAGGAAGCCCCACCGCCAGAGCGTGGGCGAGGCCAGCATGCCCAGGCCCAACGTCCCCACGATAATGCCAAGCACACCGATGGCTTCCAGGATTCCCAGCGCCCGCCCCCGGCGGTGGGGCGGAAACGTATCGGCCATCAGCGAGAAGGTCGCGGGCAACAGACAGCCCAATCCCAATCCCGAGATAGCCCGCACGACGAGCAGCTGACCGTAGTTCTGCGTCAGGCCGCAGGCCGCCGTCCAGATACCCCAGATCCCGGTGCCGAAGATGATGACCTTCTTCCGGGAGAGTTTATCGGCGGCGTACCCCCAGAAGGGCGAACTGACCGATTGCAGCACGTTGCGAATGGTCCCGATGGTACCCAGATTGGTGAGTGAGAGTCCCCAGATCTGTTTGAGTGTGGGAAAGAGCACGGACATGGCCTGACCCTCGCCCTGGTCTATGAAGTAACCGAAAGCCAACGCAATGAGCGTCCACCAGCGGCTTGCAGCGGTTGCCGGTGCCTCGGTCTCTTCCTTCAGCGTCTCCCTTACGATGTCCGTCGTCGATGACACGTCTTTTGCCTCCTAGTAAAATAGTCAAGTGGTCGGTTAGTAGGTCGCTTGGTCGGTTGGTCACCTGGTCGATGAATTCAAGTGGAGACACGGGTGTTTGCGCGCACCATCCAGGCACAAAAATCTGTGTAACCGTTCAGACCCAGGGAGCATTGGACACAGATTCACACAGATTGAGGCCATCCACGGGCCTTACTTGGCACTTGAGGGAAAAAGATCTATGCAATCTGTGTCCCATAATTCAATCACCTGAACGTTTACAAATCTGTCAGCAGGTTGAGTGGGTTAAACAGATTTTCCGCACGTCGATTGCAGTAGCTTGCAATTCATGAAAACCTTCACCCCCAACTTTTAACCATCCGCGAAGAAGCCGAGATTATGGGAGTGTAACAGGAATGAAGACTCGGAAAGGGAGGACCTCGAAGGCATAGACGCGGTTGAGGTACTCGCCGCTCCAGCCGCCCAAGGCGTAGAGCTGCGTCTCCCAGGCGACGACGCCGAGATTGCGCCATTCGCCGGTCAGCGGAGACCCGGTTACCGTCCAGGTGTCTTGGGCAGGCGTATAACGCTCGCTGAAACCGAGGTAGGTTTCCCAGCCGCCACCGACGGCGAAGAGTTGTCCTCCCAACGCCGCGAGTCCCAATCCGCCGCGTGGCTGCAAGAGGGGAGCACAGCGCGTCCAGCGATCTTCTTCGACCAAGTACGCCTCGCACGTCCGGCGCTCACTCTCCCCATCGTAGCCGCCGGCGTAGAAGAGCTGCCCGCCCAACGGGGCAGCCGCGCCGAAGCCTCGGGCCTCTGCAGGCGCCGTCAACGTTGTCCAGGCGTCCGCGTCCGGCGCGTAACGGTAGGCGACCGCGCGATAGCCCTGCCCGTCCCAGCCACCGAAGAGATAGACGTTACCATCGAATTTCGTGAGCGCATAGGCACACAACGGCTCCGGGAGCGGCGCGACCTCGGACCAGGCGTCGGCCTCGACGCTGTAGCGGTGAACGACGGCCTGCGGTTGCCCGTCCCCGTCGCACCCGCCCGGCGCTAGAATGCCGCCCTCGATGATTGCCGCACCGACGTTCGCCAGCGCGGCAGGTCGGGCCGTCGCCGTTCGCCAGCTCTCCGCCGACCGGTCGTAGATATCCAGCCGGCCCGTCGGCCCGGCGTCGGTCAGACCACCGACGACGTAAAGCGAGTCTTGCATAATCGCCGCGCCAAAGCGCGCGCGACGCTCTGGCAACGGCGCCAGCTCCTGCCAGGTATCCTCCTGCCCGGCGACCGCGTCAGCATCCCCGCTCACGGCGGGTTGATCCACCAGCGCGCCGACCGTGTTTTGACCGTTGGCGACGAGCGCCCGGCGGGGCGGCAGCCACAGAATCACCAGGGCCAATAAGAGGCCCAATCCAAGCGCCGCCCAACGGTACCACGCCCATGCCGGCAGCGCGAGGAGCGCAGCAGTCGTAGGCGGCTGGGCCTCAGTAGGAGAGTTCGACGCCTCCGACGTCTCTTCAGCAGAGGGCCGCTCAATCTCCACCGGCGCCAGTGCCTCCTCGGTGTCGGAGAGCGCGACCCAGCCCTCGCGCATGGCGAGCATGGAGAGCTCGGTCCGCGAGGAGACGCCCGTCTTAGTGAAGATGTTGCGCAGGTGAACCTTGACCGTATTATGGCTGATGTAGAGCTCGGCCGCGATCTCACGATTGGTCAGGCCCTGGGCGACCAGCGCCACGATCTCCAGCTGGCGTTCGGTCAGCGCTTCACCGTATTCAGCGACCATTGAATTCGTCTCCGTTGAGGAATTCCACCACTTCCCTGCCCGCCAGCTTGGCCTGCACCCGCTCGGCGATGATGGTCAGGTGGTGCGGATAGGTTACAAAGTCAAGGTTGTCACCGGGCACCGTGAGGACCGGACAGAGATCGAAGGAGGCCATCCACTCGTCGTAGAAGCTCTCCAGAAGCTGGAGATACTCCGCCGAGATACCCGTCTCCATGGACCGCCCACGCCGCTGGATACGCTCCAGCAGCGTCGGCACGCCGGTCTGGATGTAGATGAGCAGATCCGGACGTCGAAGCGAGCGAACGACGAAGTCGTAGAGGCGTTGATACGCCAGATAATCCCGCTCGCAGAGATTACCGCCCTCGTGAAGCGCGCGGGCGAAGATGTGCGCATCCTCGTAAATACTGCGGTCGATGACGGCGGATCGGGCCAGCGCAGCCATCCGGCGATGCTGTGCGGCCCGGTGCCCGAGGAAGAAGACCTGCAGGTGGAAGCTCCAGGCGCCCATGTCGGCGTAGAAGTCCTGCAGATAAGGGTTGTCGACGACAGATTCGTAGGCCACCTCCCAACCAAGGCGGTCGGCCAGCCGCTCCGCCAGGGAGGTCTTTCCGGCGCCGATATTCCCGGCAATCAACACCAGATGTTTGGTCACGCTTTATCTCCTGATTTCGTACCAGTGCGGCGCGCCTCCGGCGGACGGAAACGCAGGTGGACGAGGGCCTCGGTCTCTGCGCCAATCAGCGCGTCCTCGCTCAAGCGCACCCCGACCACCCAGAGGAGGCCGGCGGTGCCCTCCAGCAACGGCAGGTGGTCCCGCCAGGCCGCCGGGAGCTTGACGTTGATCAAGAAATCGCTGAGCTGTACCCGGGAGCCGCCCATGCCGTGGGGAACGAAGCGGTCGCCGGGTCGTCGAGTGCGCAGCTGCGCCGCTGCGCCCAGGGCGTCGGCGTCGATCCAGGCCGCCCAGGGATCGGGATTGGTCGTGATCTCCTGCAGGTCCCAGGACGCCGGCCGCGTGGCCTCGAGCGTCCAGCCGTCGGGCAGGGTGGTGATCCCGGGCATCTCCACTGGTATGACAGTTCCTTCGGGCAGCCACGGGCGACTCGGCGGCAGGTGCAGGGCGTCCGCGTCAGCGATGGTCAAGCGCTCGTAACCGACACGCGCGACGAGCCCGCGCGGCAACGTCGCCTCGGCGCCGGTCTCACCCTGGGCCCCCACCTGGACGGCGTGCTCCACGTGCACGAAGTTGACGTCGCGCAGTGTCCGCCGCAAGGCATAGGCGGCGCGACGCACCAGCGCCCGGCGCACCGCCAACGGTTGCGCCCGCCAGCCCGCCAGGTCGAAGGCGATGGCGTCGTCGTGGAGCGCCACGAGCAGCGCGTCCCACGCCTCCTCAATCACGGCGTCGAGCACGGCGTAGTCGGCGCGAACCACCTCCGCCAGGTTACAGAGCCGCTCCGCAATCTGCGGGTTGATCTCCGCCAGGTAGGGCAGCACCTCGTGGCGCAGCCGATTGCGGAAGTAGGAGGTGTCGAGATTGGAGTGATCGAAGCGCCAGGCGAGCTCCCGCGCCTCACAGTACGCCTCGATCCGCTCGCGGGGCGTCTCCAGGAAGGGACGCACCAGGCGCAGCTTCCTCACAGTCATGGCGTCCGGCGCTCCGTTGTCGAACGGTGCCTCGACCAGCAAGCGATAGTCCTGCAGGGGCGTCTCGGGGAGCATGCCGCGCAACCCGGCCAATCCCGCGCCGCGCAGCAGATGCATCAGCACCGTCTCGGCCTGATCGTCGGCGTTGTGCGCCACGGCGATGGTCCGAGCGCTGACGTCACGGGCCGTGCGGGCCAGGAAGGCGTAGCGTACGCGCCGGGCCGCCTCC
>CAZCPK010000131.1:0-9599 GCA_964500755.1 uncultured Anaerolineales bacterium | reverse complement strand
TTGACCGGACGGGGACCGAGGACGGTTGGGACGAAGAGGCTGTAGAAGCAGCGGTGGCTTTTCTGGTCGGTGTCTTTGAAGCAGAGGAAGCCGACGTAATCTTTGCCTGCAGTGCCAGCGCCGCCTTATCCTCCGGCGCAACCGCCAACCAGCGCTTCACCGCGATCTTCGCCGTGGACCATTCCTGGGCCTTAAACGCCATCTCAGCCTCGGCCCGCCACTGCGCCGCGACGGCGGCGCGTCTCGCCACCTCACGCCGAGCTTCGGCCTGCGCGTCAAGGTCGTGTAAGGCATACCAGAATGCCTCGGTGGAGGCATAACGTTTTTCTGGATCTCGGGCCAGCGCTTTATCCAGGACGCTCTGGATATTGCCAGGGACGTCCTTGGGCCAAGATTCCGGAAATTGAGGGCCTTTATCGTGTGCGCGCACGACCTGCATCGGCGTCCGCCCCCCAAAGAGCGGTCGCCCCGTCAGCATCTCGTAGGTGATGCAGCCCAGGGCGTAGATGTCGGCCGGCACCTCAGCGCGATCATACTCCCAAACTTCTGGGGCGATGTAGGCCGGCGTGCCCAGAATACCCTCGCTGAGACTCACACTCATGCTATTATCCATCAGCAGCCGCGCAAAACCGAAATCGGTGAGCATAGGACCGTCCTCTGGATCGAGTAGCACGTTGGCAGGTTTGAGATCACGGTGCACGATCCCCCGACCATGAGCATATTCCAGAGCCCCACAGACTGGCTCCAGCAGCGCCAGCGCTTGGGACCAGGGGATTCGCCCCTGCGTTGTCAGTCTCTGGGCCAGGCTACCACCGCCCGCCAACTCCATGGCAATATAGAGCCGATCATCCAACTCGTTGATCTCGTAAATCCCAATGATGTGAGGATGCTTCAACACCGCGACGGTCTTCGCCTCCTGCCGGAAGTGTCCCACCCAAGTCTCGTCGCGCATCAGGAGTGGATCGAGTACCTTGAGTGCGACCTCACGATCGAGGGTGATATCCACACCACGGTAGACGGTGGCGAAGCCGCCTTTGCCCAGCTCTTCAAGAATACGGTATTTACCCAATTTCTCCTCTAATGTCATTGTCATCTCCCCTTCTTAACGCTCAACAAGCCCCCTATGTGCACCAGTCTTATCAACAGGTTACTGAGAACACCCTCCACTACAAAAGCTATATTCTTCAGGGATCGCACATTTTTGCGAAGCACCCAACGTTGAACAGAGCGCTCTCCGCTTTGCCGGCGGTGTGAGTCACACGCTCGACCTGACCGTCAGCACCTAGGCGGTAAACGTCTGACCGGCCCGCACGGGCGGAGGTGAAGAGAACGTTCCGCCGCGCATCGACCGTCGGCGACCAACTGTCTCCAGATGCTCCTGTATCTGTGACCCTAACCGTTTCACCTTGCCCAGTTAGGAGATAGACTTCTGTCGAGCCACTTCTATCGGAAGCAAAGTAGACCCCGCCACCGGGCGCCGGAAATGGCGCCCAGCTGCGCCCCTGCCCGGATGTATACGTCACCTGCACCACGTCTCCGTCCGGTACAAGGCGAAAGATCTCAGACAGCCCACCTGCGCGATCAGACGTAAATAGAATCGCCCCATCTCGGGTGGGCACAGCCTCCCAACTCTCAGCGTGCCCCGGGCTTGAGGTGACGCGGATCACCTCCCCATCATTCGATAGACGATATACCTCCCGCTTGCCGTCGCGGGTCGAGGTGAACAACACTCCTCGGCCAGGATAAGGCCGGGCGCCCCAACTCTCGCCGTTGCCCGGCGTATACGTCACCCGCACAATCTCGCCCGTCCGCTTCAGTCGATAGATCTCAGCCTTGCCGTCACGGGTAGAGGTAAAGGTAAGTTCGCCGTTGGACGTCGAGGGGTCCCAGCTCTCCCCTGCGCCCGGCGTATGGGTGACACGGATGCTTTGCCCCGTCGTGGATAAACGATAAATCTCCCGCTTGCCTTCTCGGTTTGAGACAAACAGAATTCCTCTACCGGCCTCATCTAGGGTGGTATAAGGTCCAAGTAGTGCAGAAAAGGGGGTCATGAGAGAGAAAACGGCGAGGCCGACTATGACAGCCAAAGCCACCAGCGCATAGGCCGTAACTGGATTTTTACAGAAGAGATCAACGAAGGCGGTGGCAAACGCAGAGACTTGGTCCACAATCGTCGCTATCAACGACCCGTCCCTTATTTCACCGTCCCGCTCTCCCAATCCGAGGTCCTCTTCGTCCGCTGGCACGTCGGCCTGGAAGCCAACGTGTTCTTCATCCTCTGCTTCTGCCTCTACCGGTGGAGGGGAAACAACGTCACCAACACCAGAACGCAGCGGGAGCGCTTCGAGATCGGCAATCAACGCGCCGGCGCTGGCATAGCGATCCGTAGGACGCTGCGCCAACCCTCGTTCGAGCACTTCAGAGATGCCGGGGGGCACGCCCTCAGGCCACGTCCCCGGAAACTGTGGTCCATCGAGCACGTGACGGCGCATGATGACCGAAGGCTTACTGCCCTGAAAGAGCACCTCACCGGTCACCATCTCGTAGATCACGCAACTCAAGGCGTAGATGTCCGAATACGGACCGGCGGGCTCGTCATCCCAGAGTTCCGGGGCGATATAGGCCGGCGTCCCCAGAACCCCGTTACCACTAAGACTGTAACTCCAGGTGTTGTTCACCAACAGCTTGGCAAGTCCAAAATCGGACAACAACACCGTACTGGAGGCATCCAACAGTATGTTATCCGGTTTAATGTCCCGATGCACGATATCGTAGCCGTGCGCATAATCCAACGCCTGGGCGATAAGATGCAACAGGTGGAGCCCCGCCTCCCAGGCAAACGGACCCCGCTCTTTGATAATCTTCTTCAGACTACCTTCCGAGGCGAGCTCCATCACAATATAGATCCGTTGTGCGTGCTTCTCAATGGCGTGGATAGTCACGATATGTGGATGCTTCAACTTCGCGATAGCCTTCGCCTCGCGATCAAAACGCTCCACCCACGTTTCGTCCCGCATCAATAACGGATCGAGCACCTTGAGCGCAACCTCACGATCCAAGGTGGTATCCACGGCGCGATAGACCGTGGCAAAGCCACCCTGACCCAATTTCTCAAAAATGCGGTATTTACCTAGCTGTTTATGCCCGACCATTTCCTATGATATCCACCTTTCTCAAAACGATAGTAACGAAGAATGTCACGACAAGGTTCAAAAGCCTTGCCCTTTGCCTTGACATTTTTCCGCATAGAGCGGATAGAAGTCTCAAAGTAACCAAAACCATGCCAACACTGGTTATGAAGAACTCAAGAGCGAAAAACTTTCCATGACGCAGGAAGTCAACAAAAGGATTGCGTTTATAACGATCGCAACAATGCTCCAAATCATAACCGCCCGAGCACCAGAGCGCTGCCTTGCTTTGATTAATCCCCAGATCCCCAACACCAAACCAATAAAGGAAGCTATCGAGGCGACAAGAGGTAAGAAAATACCAATACAGGCGCCAAGCGCTCCCAACACCACACCGATGACGCCAAGGAGCAGAGCTTTGCGATAGGGAGCATTCGATACCGACGCTTGTGCCCCTCGCTCCGTATCCTTGGATTGGTGATTACCCTGCTGCACCTCTTCTGAGGTTAGCGTCTCGGCAACAGACTGATCAGAGGATCCACGCTGTGCTCCCGATTGAGCGGACGGTGTAGAAGAATTCTGCTTGAACGCAGACTTCAGTTTGCCCCTTGCCTCACGCGATTCTGAGGAAGATGCAAATCTTGCACTGGCCTCCCTTAAGGCTTGCACAAAATCCCAGGTTTGCGCGTACCGATCCTCCTGCGATTTCGCCAATACGTGCTCAAAGACACCATTGACGGCTACCGACAGCTGCGGATTCAAGGCTTGCGGCGGTGTGAAAGTACGATGAACATGCCCCTCTTGAATAGCAAACGGCGTGGTCCCGGTGAACGGGACCTGGCCCGTCAACATCTCGTAAGCGACCACGCCAAGCGCGTAGATGTCCGTCCGCGCGTCCACGTCCTCGCCCTTTATCTGCTCCGGCGCCATGTACTCAGGTGTGCCGAGCGCCTGTCCTGTCGCCGTCACACGGCTCGCATCGTCAAGTACCCGGACAATTCCAAAATCGCCCAACACCGCACCATTAAACGTAACAAAGATATTGCTGGGCTTGACGTCCCGATGTACAATGCCCTTACTATGTGCATAATCCAGTGCAGATGCGACATCCTCCAAGATTTCCAGGCTTTCCTTTGTTGACAGAGGATCGCTCGCTTCCGCAAGCAAGCTGTTCAGTGGCTCTCCCTCAAGATAGCGCATCACAATAAAGTGCCGACCTTCGGCCTCACCCACCTCGTAGATAGGAACGATATGCGGATGCTCCAGCTTTGCAGCGGATCGCGCCTCACGGTAGAAGCGTTTGATAAATCCAGTCTGTCCCACGAGATAGGGATGTAATATCTTAACAGCAACCGGTCGATCCAGCACCGTATCACGCGCTTTAAAAACGGTGCCAAATCCCCCATTGCCTAACTTCTCCAAGATTTCATATTTCCCAAGTTGCTGCAACATCATGGTCAATGCTCCTCCTTCACGTTACGTCCACTGCATCCCCTCAAGGGGCGTGAGTCCCAGTTCGTGCACAGCCGTGCTCATCAGCGTGGTTACGTTATGTCGCACCGAGGGATCGAGCTTGGTCAGCATCACCAGGCGCGCATCCACATTTTGCCATACGTCGGCATCTAGCCATTCTCTCAAATCCTCAACCTCGTCCCGCCCGCTGAAGTCCAAATTCGCCGCCAGCAAGACAGCGTACGGCACCAGCATGGATCCAAGATGAGCCTCAACTTTGCCCATCAGTACCTGACTGAGCATCTTCTCCAACGAGAATCCTCCCAAACGGGATTCATAAGGCTTAATACCCAACGCCACCCGCTGCATCCGCCGCATATGCCAGTGGGTCATCTCCGCCTCTAGGTTCGTGTTCATCAGAAGCCAACTCAACGTCTCCGAAAACCCCTTGATCAAACGATCCAGACCCGGAATGGGCATCCCTAACAAAGCAGTCCAGATCTCCAGCGGTACCACCCGGAATAGACGTTTAAGCGCATCCCACAATTGCGAAAGCCGCAATCCCCCACTTCCCCCCGCTGGCCCGGAGCAAGTGTCAGCCGACGTCCGTTGTGCCAGATAATCGCCGATCCACAGCCCCCATCCGGTGGTTGTAAACATGGCACTCTCCCCCATCACGGCTGCCAGGGCAGCCTCTGAGGAATTAAGCGCGGGCAATGACAATCGACGCGACAGGTGAAAAGGTCCCAGACCAGCAGCATGAAGGTCATCGCCCCATTCTGAATAGGTCTCCACAAAACCGTGTCCCCAACGCTCAGCCGCCACCGCTTTGACGCCCCGCCTCAGCGTGTTTGGGTCCTCAAAAAGCTCCGTAAGTCCCTGATTACGCCCCCGAGCAAGCTGCCAGACATTCATCAGGGTCCCCTGTTTAGGTATATGCAGACTAATCCGTGAGAGTGGATTTCCCTTGATGGTCGTCCCGGGTTGCTCGCGAACTTGAGCCAACCAATTCGGAAATTTGTGCTGATGCAAGGGCAGCGCCGCAGTTAGTTTCTCGGCAAACGCCTCCAGAGATCGGCACACCGTTAATTCGGAGAGTGTTATCTGAGAGGTTGGCAAGAATTCATCTAAAGCGAACAGATATGTCATGACCGGATCAATATCCGCAAGCTCGGCAATGGGACGCAACCGTCCCTGAGAGCCCTGTGACCGACGCTCTGGTTGACGCTTCGGTGATACAGCGCCAGGAGAAGATGGCACGGGCTCTGAAGGCGAAAGAAGCTCCCCTTCCCACATCCGGCGACGGGTTTCAACCCAGTCGTCGTAAACAGCAATGGCTTCTTCAAAGGATAATCCATCAAAATGAGGGATAGGCGGCATCGCGGGCGCATTGACATCAAACAACTCCTGGCGAATTTGGGCGTAGTCCTGACGATGTCTGGCATGGCGAGCATCCAAGCGGCGCCCGAAATCTTCCAACGCCGAATCCGAATCGGTCATACGTCCTCCTTGACATCGGGAGAGGGCAAAGGCGCTCCGCAATCGGCACAATAGCGCTGCTCAGGATCATTGGTGGGCACATTGCAGATGGGACACCGACGCACCGGGCCGGCATCACGGCGAGTGACCTTCGGTCCGCGGTCATCTTCCTCCGTCGTGACGTGCGACGGCGAAGCCGCGGATCCCATACGCGACTCGCGATTTATCTCAACATGATCCTCAACGCGATCTCCCTTCTGTGCTTCATCGCTCAACACATCACCACCGGCCCGGATGGAGCCCCCCTCAAAGGAATCCCCGCCGATCTTACGTGCACCACCCTGATACAATTCCCCAATATGCAGGCTGACTGGAGTTCCGGCCCCAAAGAGCGCTTCTCGAGAGCGCTCCTGCTCAACAGGAATCCGCACAGTATCCTCAAAATGATATGAATCACCATTCATATCAAGATACGTGACGATAATTTTCAAAGGTACACTGGGACCATACTGATCTCGATGAGGACGTACTGACATAATCAGATTTTTAGATCGATTGGGAACCACACCCCGGAGGCAGCACTCACCGCTTACGTCAAATTCTCCCTTAAACTGTACGTTTATGTCTCGAGCGATGCCAAAGCCCCGATTGTAAATCGTCAAGTGGAGCTCGTTATATTGATATTCGATAAATTTCTCACTTGGCTGAACCTCCACAGCAAGATGAGGAAGGTGACGATAGCGTTTCACCATACGTCGGCAGGCTCCGGCCCTTTCCTCATCAAAAAGTTCTGTGTATAAATCGGAGGACTTCTCATAAAGAGTCGCCACCCGCGCCTCATCTGATTCCGCTCGCGATTTTTCCCGTTTGGCTGCCTCTACGTAAGCCTCAGCAGCGTGTTTTTTCTCCCCCAAACGCCGCCAGGCTTCTGCCGCTTGCACGTATTCCCCCAATTGCTCGGCAAGAAATGCAACCTTTTCCCAGTTTTCCATTTCGATCTGCAGTTCCAGGGCTTCATCCCATTGCCCGTTTTCCTCAAACAAATCGGCAGCCCTATCCAACTCTTGATGCTGCATAAGAACCTGAGCAGCCTTCCCTTTCTGCCCCAGACGTAAATAGACTTCGGCTTCTTTCTCCCATTCGTCCAAGGCACGCCAAATCCTCAGAGCCTCTTCCTTCTTGTCCAGGTGTTTGTAATATATGTCGGCCTCTCGCAGACGATCACCACCAAGTCGAAACAGCCGAGCAGCTTCTGCATACGCTTCCACATTCTGCAGCACGCGTGCCGCATGAAGGTGTTCCCCCATCTCTTCCAGCATACGTGCATACGACCGCTCGTCACCGCTTTTCTCGTATAAGTCACGTGCGTGCCGGAACTCATTCAGCGTTTCCCAAAGAGCAGCGGCCTGCTCATACTGTCCTGCTTCCTCATATAACTGCGCTGAGGCACGGCGCTGCTCATTTTCCGCCAATAATCCAGCAGCAGCTTCCAGATCTCCGCCCTCGCGATAGAGCTTTACGGCCTTTTCCCAATCTCCAATTTCATCTTCATACAAGCTGGCGGCCTCTTCTAATTGTCCGGATAAAGCATAGGCTGCAGCGGCCTCAATGACCTCGCCACGTGAAAGATAGTCTCTCGGCGTCAACGTTTCCTTGCTGGGCACCCGCCATTGCACAGCGTGGATCATACCGTCCCGGCCACCAAAGATGACCAGATCCCCAACCTGCTGCGGCTGTGTGACAGCTCGCGAGGTGACCGGCAGGTTCCACTGCGCTTCACCTATTCTTGCGTCCACCGCGTAGAGAACGCCGTTGTTTGCCCCAAAGTAGACCTGATCTTCGGCTACCAACGGTGGCGTGAAAATGTGCTTTTCCGTGGGATAACGCCAGCGTTCCTCACCAGTTTCAGCGTTGAGTGCCACCAGAGCATAGCCACGATGACGCTCTTCCCCCTCTTGAATGTAGACGCGACTGCCGAGATAAACCCGGTCTTTACCGGCTGCCGGGGGAGTTGTGAAGCCCCGTCGGCGCTCGCCAACGCCCTCCCACAACAGCTGACCACTGTGAAGATCAAGGACATAAAGATGCCCATCCCAGGCCAGAGCAAAGAGCCGTTGTCCAGCACTACACAATGGGTGCGCAAACCAGTTTTTGGCAGAGAACTGCCAGCGACGTCTTCCCTGCGCCACGTCATAGGCATAGAGAGTCATGTCCCGCCCCCCGGCGCAGACGACATCCCCATTCACAACCGGAGGCGCCGGTCCCCAATTGGCGTGCTCCACGCGCCAGCGTTCCTCGCCGGTCGCGGCGTCGACGGCATACAGATGATCGTCGGTGGCGGTAAAGTAGACCACGCCATCCTCAACTGCCGCGGCCGAGAGGCTGTGCGCCTCTGTGGGGCAGCGCCAGAGCATCTCGCCGGTAGCAGCATCTAACGCCAGGAGATGCTTTCCCGATGAGGGAATGGGACTGACGTCCTCACCGCCGACGAAGAAGCGCTCACCATCGGTGGTCACCGCGTGCGCCATCACGCCCTGCGTGAGAGCCTGTTCCCAGGTAATCTCGCCAGTTTGGACGTCCAGCGCGATAAGCGTGCCGTCTTCGGTTCCCACGCAGTATTGATTCCCGGCGACGACGGGGTAACAGTGCGGCTTATTGAGCTTGGTGCCCAGATCGGCGGTCCAGATCTCGGACCCCACCTCTTCCTTCAACGTCGCGCGCTGCCAGCCACACTGGTGGCAAGTTTCACGATCTAGGATAAGAGCATCACAATTGGGACAAAAGATCTCTCTCATATAACGATATCCCCTCTAGACGATATAATCAATCGATAACCCGTCCATGCGCATACACTACATCTTGGGTTTCTTGAACCGCCCGGCGTCGGGACCGCAATCGGAGCAGACCTCGCCTTCGGCTAAAGGTCGCCCGCAGCTCAGGCAATATTCTTGCATAGCAGCCTGCTTACGCCGTCGCGTCACGCCGACGACGATCAACGCTAGAAGCGCCACCGCCCCCACCCCTGCCAGAACGTTGCCGACTCCCAGACGCGATAAAATACCCGGCGTCGGTGTTGGCTCTGACGTCGGCTCCCCGACCGGCAGCTCGGTGGGAACCGGCGTAGCCGTGGGTGGTTCCGCCGTCGGCGTCAGGAGCTCCGGAGTTTCCCCTTCGATTATGGGCAGCGGGCCGAACTCGCCCTCTTCGCTGGCGGTGCGATCCCCCACGTTGACGGCGACCTGCACGCGGTGAGTCTCGCCATCGCCGGGCAGCCCCGATGCGTAGGTGATGACATACTGCTGCTGGAGATAGTCCAGCACGTTGAGGAAGCGCTGGGGCAACTCAGCCGAGTCGGGCGTCTCCTGGTAGAAGCCGCCGGTGGTGCGCGCCACCCGCTCCAGGTAGCCCCGGTCGATCTCATTGCCCAGGGCGATGGTGAAGACGGGCACGTTGTTGCGCGTGGCCTCCTGGATGGGCGTCTCGGCGCTGGCGACCAGGCTGCCCGGCCCCTCGTCGACTCCGTCGGTGAGCAGGATGACG
>CAZCPK010000130.1:0-9637 GCA_964500755.1 uncultured Anaerolineales bacterium | reverse complement strand
CAAGACGCTTATTTTGTGAATTTTTCTCAATGCCTTTTTAATATTACCCGCGGTGTTCTCAGTGGTTCAGATCCTTTTTTAGCGGAGTCAATATTGGCATACTCTTGATTTCAGGAGGCGATATGTCTTGCGAGATCATGGATTACATCCTACAGCGTCGCAGTGTGCGGAAGTTCCGCGACGAACCTGTGCACCCCGAGGCCATCCTGCTCCTGCTGCAGGCGGCGATGGCGGCGCCGACGGCGTGTAACGGGCAGCCCTGGGAGTTCGTCGTGGTGACCGAAGACGAGACGTTGACCCGGCTGCGCGAGAATCTGCGGATGGGAGACTATGCCGCCCCGGTCGTCATCGCCGTCTGCGGCAATCCGGAGCTCGCCAGCAGCTCGGCCTCGAAGCGCTTCTGGGTCCAGGATTGCAGCGCGGCTATGGAGAACCTCCTCCTGACGGCCGCCGGTCTGGAGCTGGGCGCCGTCTGGGTCGGCGTCCATCCCCTGCGGAGCCTAGAGCGGCGCGTCGCGGAGATACTGGCGCTGCCCGAAGGCGTCACGCCGCTGGGCTTGGCCTACGTGGGACATCCGGCGGAGGCGCCCGAGCCGCGCACCCAGTATGACGGCGACCGCATCCACTGGGAGACCTACGGAGGGCGCTGATGGCGCGGAATTTTCTCTTTGATTGGATCGCGCCGCTCTACGACGTGGTGATTCATTCGCCGAACGCCGAGCGGCTGGAAGAACTGTTGGCCCTGCCGGTCGATGGATGGATGCTGGACGCCGGTGGTGGGACGGGCCGGGTCTCCGCGGAGTTACGTCCGCTGGTGGGACAGCTCGTCGTCAGCGATCTCTCGCACGCGATGTTGCGCCAGGCCTACGAGAAGTGCACGCGTTGTCCAGCGCGCTCCCGGGTGGAACGCCTGCCCTTTGCGACGGACAGCTTCGAGCGCGTGCTCGTCGTCGACGCCCTGCACCACTTTGGGGATCAGCGCCTCGCCGTGGGAGAGCTGCTGCGGGTCTTGCAACCGGGGGGACGTTTAATCATTGAGGAGCCGGACGTGCGGCGCTTCCTCGTCAAGCTGGTGGCGTTGGGGGAGCGTCTGGCGCTGATGGAAAGTCGCTTCTTGCCGCCGGATCAGATTCGGGAACTTGTGAGAGCGCAAGGGTTTGACGCGCGCATTGAGCAGGAGGGCCACATCGCCTGGATCGTGGTGGATAAACCGCTGCCCTCGATTGATGGACCTTGAAGTCACTTTGTAGTCTGTCGTTTCAGTGCGTCTCAATGTAGGAGGGAGACCATCTTATGAACGAGATCGTCGTCTTTGCCGAACCACAGGATCAGCGCGAGCATTATCTAGACGTCCTGCGCGAGGACCACGTTCTGCGTCAGAATCTGCTCTACACCACCGAGGGCGCCGACGCTTTCTATCTCTACCGCGGCGCTGACCTGGCGCGCATCGACTGGCAGGGCGAATACGCTTTCTTTGCGCGGCAGTCGTTCTGGTCGGCGCCTGCGCCCCTGGCCTTCGTGAGCCTGGGATGCGGCAACGCGCAGCCCGAGAAACACCTGCTGCGCGCCCTGGTCGATGCGGGACACGCTCTGCGGTACGTTGGTGTGGACAGCTCGCGCTCCATGCTCGAGCTGGCTCAAGCGAAACTTGAGGGCGCGCCGTATCCACGCACCTTTGTCCTGGGCGACTTCACCGATTCGGACTTCGGCCCTGCTTTACGCCCGCTCTTCCAGCTGTCGGTGGAGCATCTCTATGCGCTGATCGGTGGGACGTTTGGTAATTTCGATCAGGAGTCCCTTGCCGAGGCGCTGGCGATCCTATTGCAGCCGGGGGATTATCTTTACCTGGACGTCGTGCCGCGCGCCCGGGCCGAACTGCAGCAGCTTCGCGGACGCTTTGCCCGGCTTCCTCAGAACTATCGCCGCTTTTTCATCAGCCTGTTGGAGCGCCTGGGTCTGCCACGCGACGCCGTCAAGGTCGTCAGTGAGGAGTGTCCCGAGGAGGCGCTGGAAGCCCTCCGTTACGCCTTCTACTTCGAGATGCAGCGCGACGTGACGTTGGACTATTTCGGCGCGCGCATCCCACTGGAAGCCGAGGACCGCCTGGAAGTATTGAACATCCGCGCCTACGACGCCGACGCGCTACGCAACTTCCTCTCTGGTTATGGTTTTGTCTTCGTGGACGAGCATTATCCGGGGATCGAGGGGCTGGAGCACGGGTGGCTCCGCCAGCTCTTCCGCCGGGAATAGAGGGGGCGGTTTCGTGGGGACACACGGGTGTCCACCGATAGAGACGGATGAATGAGGGAGCGAATCTGTGAAATCCGTGCGGAGCAGTGTCCCAAGAAGAGAGTGTGGCTCCACTGAAATAATTAAATAGCTCACCACAGAGCACACGGAGGGCACAGAGAAAGCAAGAGTATAGGTAAATAAAATTAACCCAAGAAGCTTATTTCGTGATTTTTTTTTCAATACCTTTTTAATATCTACCGCGGTGTTCTCAGTGGTTCAGATGCTTTTTTTCAGTAGAGACAAATGTCATCGTAGAGGTAGTATACCCTGTGCGTGGGTTATCCGATCGCGTGGTATAATGGCTACAAGTTTGTTGCGCTATTATACTGAGATTGTGACCCGTTTAGCGGTATAGAGATTGAAATTACGGCATGAGATGCAATGCACCTGGTTACACTCTACTATTGCAATTTCATATAGAGATGTATAATTCAATCAATTATGGCAAGAAAACGCTCGTCACGTAGAAAGAAAAAGCGCGAACCGCTGATTCAGCTGACCAGGGATCAACAGCTGGACCTGTTGGGCATCCTGTTGGTGACGTTGGCGCTACTCACGTTGCTAAGTCTGCTCTCTGCCGTGCAAGGTTTGCTGATGGGCAGTTGGATCACCTTACTTACCTTGGTTTTTGGCTGGGGCATGTACGCAACGCCGCTGCTGATCGGGGTCGGGGGATTGTGGTTGATCCTGCGGCGCTTCGAGGAACGCATCCCCTGGCCCGAGCCGGAGCAGGTCGTCGGCGCGTTCCTGGGATTCTTGACTGCGTTGGTGACCCTGCAC
Source organism: uncultured Anaerolineales bacterium (assembly GCA_964500755.1). Lineage (GTDB taxonomy): Bacteria > Chloroflexota > Anaerolineae > B4-G1 > SLSP01 > G713. The sequence goes on along the minus strand of CAZCPK010000130.1, from coordinate 6,565 downwards.
TTCATCGCCGCCTATCTCGTACGTCCCCAGGCGGAGACCTATGCGTTGGTCCAGGCGGGGCTCGGCGGCGGCTACATCGGCGCCGGACTGCTCGATCTGGGCCTGCGGGCCCTGGGTCCGGCGGGCGTCGTCGTCATGTTGTTGATGAGTTGGTTGATCGTGATCACGTTCGTCGCGGGCATCTCCCCCGCCGAGGCCTTCCAGCTCCTGGGACAGGCGTTGGGACGACTTGGCAAGCTGGCGACGCAGAGGGCGGGTCAACCGACCTCAAGCCAAGAGGCGACGTCCGCCGCAGCGCCCAAGACGGAGTCCGAACCGGCGCCCAAGCCCCAGCGGACGCGCCGCAAGCGCAAGCCCAAACCCAAACCCAAACCGGGAGACGTGGAGGGCGTGCAGATTAACGAGCCGGCGCCCAAGGATGAGGACGTCGACGTCGACATCATCATCCCGCAACTCCCCAAAGGCTCGCAGTGGCAGCTTCCCAAGGTCTCGGAGATCCTCGAGGTCAGCACCGAGCAGAACTACAGCTTCGATCTGATCCGTCAGCAGGTGCGCACCATCGAGGAGACGCTGGCGAGCCTGGGCGCGCCGGTCAAGGTGCTGGAGACCAACACCGGGCCGGTGGTGACCCAGTTTGGCGTCGAGCCGCTCTTTCTTGCGACGCGCAGCGGCAAGACGACCAAGGTCAAGGTCAGCAAGATCGCCTCGTTGGCCGACGACCTGGCGCTGGCGCTCTCGGCGCGGACCATCCGCATCGAGGCGCCCATTCCCGGCAAGAGTCTGGTGGGCATCGAGGTGCCCAACGTCGACGCCTCGGTGGTGGGCCTGCGGGACGTCATGGAATCGCGGGCTTTCGCCAAACTCGACGGTAATTTGCGCATGGGATTGGGCCAGGACGTCTCGGGCCAGGCGGTGGCGGCCGACCTGCGGGCCATGCCCCACCTGCTCATCGCCGGCGCGACGGGCTCGGGCAAATCCGTCTGCATCAACGCCATCATCGTCGCGCTGTTGCTGCAAAGCTCCCCGGACAACCTGCGCCTGCTCCTGGTGGACCCCAAGCGGGTCGAGTTGACTCAGTATAACCGCGTGCCGCATCTCCTGGCGCCGGTCATCGTCGACGTGGACAAGGTTGTGCCGGCGTTACGCTGGGTGATGCGGGAGATGGACAGCCGCTTCCGGCGCTTCGCCGACATTGGCGCGCGGGATATCGGTGAATACAATCAGCGCGTCAAGGAAGTGGAAGAGAAGGAGAAGCTACCCTACATCGTCGTACTCATCGACGAGCTGGCGGATCTGATGATGCAATCGGCCGACGAGACAGAGCGCGTGCTTTGCCGACTGGCCCAGATGTCCCGGGCGACGGGGATTCATCTCATCGTCGCCACGCAACGTCCCAGCACCGACGTGGTCACGGGACTCATCAAGGCCAACTTCCCGGCCCGCATCGCCTTCGCGGTCGCCTCGTCGGTCGATTCCCGCGTGATTCTCGATACCCCCGGCGCAGAGCGGCTGTTGGGCCAGGGGGATATGCTCTTCTTGCCGCCGGACGTCGGTCAACCGATGCGCTTGCAGGGCACGTTTGTCTCCAATCGGGAGATCGATCAGCTTATCGACTACTGGTATAAAAACACGGCGCCCGGCTCCACCGTCCAGAAGGCGGGGATTCCGGAGCCCCCGCCCGGGTTGCAGGAGGCGTTGGTGCAACCTGCGCTCTTCCCCGAGTTTGACGACCCCACCGACCAGTTCGAGGACGAGCTGGTGCCGACGGCGGTCGAGGTCTTATTGGCGGAAGACCGCGCCTCGATCTCGCTGCTGCAGCGGCGGCTGCGCATTGGCTATACACGATCGGCGCGCATCGTCGACCTGCTGACGGAGATGGGTATCGTGACGGAGGACGTGGAGAAGGGGCAGTCTCGCGGAGTCAACCGGGGCGCCGCCGAATCCCTACTTGCTTCTCTGGAGGAGGGTGGTGAGTCCCCGGCGGATACGGAGGAGCGTGCTGCGTGATCTACCATTTCTTCCGGGACGCCTTTTCAGAAGTTTACACGTATCGTTATCGTCTCACCGATCCGCAAGAGCAACTCATCATATCCGCGACGTGGTCTCCGCCGCCGAGTGGGTCCCAACCCGAGGTGGTGAATTTTCAAGATGCCAGTGAGATGCGTACGGCGGTCTTGCAATGGGAGGACCGCAGCTGGTGGCTGGGAGATCGTTTTCAGCTGTTCTCTGCTCAGCAGCAACGGTTGGCCCTCATTGAGGAGCATTGGAACCTGGTGGATCGCTTGATGCTTCACCTGCCGAGATATCGTGTTGTCTTGGCGGATGGTAACCTGCTGGAGATGCGGGGCAGTCGATACGGGGAGACCTTCTACGCAATCTCCGTCTTGCCCGCCGACGCGGAGAGTCCCACGGAAGACGAGGGCGTATGGCTGGGGGACGTCGTCCATCCAGGTACCGGGCCAACGTACGTACTGGAGATCGAATCGCCCTTATTGGCCGCGTCGCCGCTGCTGGTCACAGCGATGTTAGTGGTGATCGATCTCTGGGGGTTGGAGAGGATAAAAGATGCTCACTGATGCGGAGAATCAGCGATTGCGCTTCAGTTCAGGCCAGGAGAGCGCACGCTCAGGATCCGTCGGCGCCTCGATCATCTGCTTCACCGCGCGGGCTACGTCCTGGGGGTCAAAGCCGTGCATGTTCTTGGTGAGGCTTTCCAGCGCCTCCCACTCCTCGTCGCTCACGTCGCGGCCCAGGGCACTTTCCAGCTGGGCCAATGCCAGAAGCAGAGCGCGCTGCTCCGGGGATAGGGAGCTGACGCCCTTGTTCTTGAGCCAACTGGCTTTACCTGGGCGGAAAAGCGTTTTGTCTTCTTGGCTTGATTTAGACATTACTTGCTCCTCCTTAGAAAGATTATAGCATAGGGCTGAAAATTGCACAACAAAACCGAAAATCTCATAGATGATCCGTTTCCCTTGGAAAAAGTCGAAGCCTGGCTCTTTGATCTGGACGGCACGTTGATGGATACCGATGACCAGACGGTGGAAAGGCTGGCTCGGCGTCTACGCTTCTTCCTGGGCCCGCGTCGGGCCAAGCGCCTGGCGCGACGCGCCGTGATGTTCAGCGAGACGCCGCTCAATGACGTGGTGACGATGTTGGACGTCGTCGGTCTTGACCCGCTTTTCTTCTATCTGCGCCAGCGCTTGAGCCTCCGCGAGTTGCCGCTCTTCCCCCAGGTGCCCGGCGTGGGTCCCCTGTTGCGTCACCTTGCGAAGTTCTGGCCTCTTGCCGTGGTGACGACCCGCTCCCAGAGCGCCGCCGATACATTCTTGGAGCAGCACGATCTGCGCCCCTGCTTCTCGCTGGTGGTGACGCGCGAGACGACGCAACGCCTCAAACCGCACCCGGCGCCCGTCTTGCACGCGGCGACCGAACTGCGCGTGCCCGTCGGACGGTGCGTCATGGTCGGCGATACGCCGGTGGATGTCGTGTCGGCCCGGCGGGCCGGCGCGTGGGCGGTCGGCGTCCTCTGCGGCTTTGGCGAGGAAGACGAGCTCCAGCGCACCGGCGCTCACCTGGTACTCCCGTCGACGGCGGATCTGTTACCTCTGGTGAAAGCGGAGGAGTCTCTCTATAGTAAGCCACACCGGCGATCACAAAAAGATGAATTCACGGATGAAGCGGTTTGAACTGATCCCCTGATTCGTTCGACCTGCGATCCAGTGACCACCTGCTAAGTGAACTGTCTGGAGGACCATGAAGATTATCTTGCCCGAGTTTCTCCTTTCTCCGATACAGACCGCGGCCTGCGATCTGCTGGAGCGCTGCACATTTGTTTCCGTGACCGGGGACGGCGCCTTTTCGGGCGAACCGGAAGGGGCCGAGGTGTTGGTCTTGCCGTGGGGGATTCCCGACGCGACGCAGGAACGGTTGCTCTCGATAGATTCGTTGCAGTGGATTCATCTGGTCAGCGCGGGGGTGGACCACGCGCTAGGCGAGCAGTTGCGCGAGATGGACGTCGTGCTCACCAACGCCAGTGGGGTCTTCGATCTGCCCATCGCAGAGACGGTGATGACCTATATCCTGATGATCGCGAAGCGGATGCCCACGTTTCTCAAGCAGCAGCAGGAGCGGACGTGGCGCACACACCAGCTGCGAGAGATCGGGGGTCTGACCGTGGGCATCATCGGCGCCGGCAGCATCGGCACGGAGGTCGCGCGCCTCTCCCAGGCGCTGGGCCTTCGTGTGATCGGTATCCGGCGCCACCCGGAACGGGGCGCTCCCCACGTCGACGAGCTGTTGCCTGCAAGCCAGTTGAAGCATCTATTGGCTCAATCGGATTTCGTGGTCGTTGCCGTTCCGCTCACCGCGGAGACGCGGGGCATGCTCGACGCGGCGGCTTTCTGTCAGATGCGTTCCGCTGCGTGGCTCATCAACGTCGCGCGGGGCGCCGTGGTCGATCAGGACGCGCTGGTGACCGCACTGCGTGAGGGACAGATCGGCGGTGCGGCCCTGGACGTCTTCGTCGAGGAGCCATTACCTGAGACGTCGCCGCTGTGGGAGTTGGACAACGTGATCCTGACGCCTCACAACTCGTGGAGCACGCCGCACACGGCGCGTCGGGAAGCAGCACTTTTTTTGCGGAACCTCCGTCGCTATCTCCGGGACGAGCCGCTGTGCAATCTCGTGGATAAGACGTTGGGTTATTAGGATTTTTGGCATACGGTTCATCAACGAGAACGGGGATAAGTCAACGGATTTAGTCGGTTCTCTCTGATCCGTTCTACCCGTTGACCAACTGACCAACCGACCAACTGACCAAGTGACCAATCTTGATAGGAGGCAACAACGTGACCCATCCGAAAGTTTCACAGCGCGGTCTGACGACGCCCATGTCGGCGATGCGGAAGCTGACGCCGCTGGCGCAGACGGCGAAGTTGCGCGGCACGCGCGTCTTGCATTTGAACATCGGCCAGCCGGACATCCGGACGCCGGAGGCGTTCTGGGAGGCGGTCCGGACGTTCCCCGAGCAGGAACCGACGCTGGCCTACGCGCCCTCGGCGGGGCGCCTGGAACTGCTCGCGGCGCTGGTGGATTACTACCGCAGCGTCGACATCGACCTGGCGCCCGAAGAGATCGTGGTGACCGTGGGCGGCTGTGAGGCCATCCTCATCGCCATGCTGGCCTGCACCGATCCGGGTGACGAGATTCTAGTGCCGGAGCCCTACTATTCTAACTACAACGGCGTGGCAGCCATGACCGGCGTGCGCTTGATGCCCATCACCACGGGCGTCGAGACCGGCTACCATCTGCCGCCACGTGACGAGATCGCGGCGCTGGTCACGGCACGGACCCGGGCCATCCTCTACGCGAGCCCCGGCAATCCCACCGGGACCGTCTATACGCACGAGGAGGTGGCGCGTCTGGGTGACGTCGCTCGCGAGCACGATCTCTTCCTGCTGGCCGACGAGGTCTATCGCGAGTTCACCTACGACGGCGAGACGGCGACCGGCGTTTTGCAGCTGTCGGACCTAGAAGAACACGCTATCATGCTGGACAGTGTCTCCAAGCGCTTCTCGCTCTGTGGCGCGCGGATTGGCTGCCTCGCCTCGCACAACACCGACTTTATGCAGGCGGCGCTCAAACTCGCCATGGTCAGACTCTCGGCGCCGGCGCTGGATCAGCTGGGCGTCGCGGCGTGCTACGAGCGGACGCCGGACGCCTACATGGAGGAGATCCGGACGGAGTACACGCGCCGTCGCGATCTGGTCGTCGACCGGCTCAACGTTATGGAGGGCGTCACCTGTCGTCGTCCGTCAGGCGCGTTCTACGCCATGGCTCGCCTCGACGGCGTCGATACCGAAGACTTCGCCCGCTGGCTGCTCACGGACTTCGAGGACGATGGAGAGACGGTGATGGTCGCGCCGGCGGCGGGATTCTACGCCACGCCCGGCCTGGGACGCGACGAGATCCGCATCGCCTACGTGCTGGAGGCAGAGCGGCTGGCCCGGGGGATGGAGCTGCTGGAGCAGGCGCTGCGGGCCTATCGCGCACTTCCAACCTGATCCCATCCTGTAGCAGAAATTAGAAGCGCCCCGGAAACTTCCGGGGCGCTTTTGGGTGCTGGAGCGGTGCGCGAGTTTCCCCCGTGCGGCGTGGTTAGATCTCTTAGTAGGGCTAATAAAACCGGGGCAACTCCTCACTCCGACGCTGAACATACTGCTTATCTGCGATAGGTTGGTCTACGTAGGAGGTGTGGACTAGCAGATTCGGGGCAGCGGCGCTCCTGTTAGCATCTGCAGGATGCGCTGCGCGCCGTAGGGCGTCCGCAGGACGACGCGTCCGGCGTGTTCCTCGGTCACCTCGCCGATGATGGCGGCGTTATGCCCCAGGGGATGGGAGCGCAGGGCGTTGAGCGCCGTCGCGGCGACCTCCGGGGCGACGGCGACGACGACCTTGCCCTCGTTGGCGGCGTAGAACGGGTCGAGCCCCAGCAACTCGCTGACGGCGCGGACCTCCTCGCGCACGGGGATGGCGTCCTCGACGATATCGATGCCGACGCCGTGAT
>CAZCPK010000129.1:0-9650 GCA_964500755.1 uncultured Anaerolineales bacterium | reverse complement strand
GCTATGAATCCCTTGGCCAATCTGCCGGAGAGTCCCCCGCCCGACCACCTCGACCTAAATTTCACGTGTCCACCTGAGATGGCGCTTTTGTGGGAGATGATTTATACTGGCGACCCCCTTGGAGAAGTCGACCTTGAGAAGTTTTGGGGATTCAAATACCCTATCGGGCACCTTTTCTGGGAATCAGATATTTGCGACTGGGTTAGGTTGGATAGAGGAGCTTTAGCTCTAATTCACAGTGAGTTGGCTTCCTCAGATCATGAGCTTACTCAAATTCAAAAGCATATAGGCAATCTCAACCGTTATGAAGAACAGAGGTTTGATCTTTATCAGTTAGCAGATGCGATCTCTCGAGAGGATTTATCCAGCGAAAAGGTTCTAGAGTACTTTGGGGCGAATGAATTTGCATACGGAGTAGTGCATTTTTCCTGCCACTGTGTCAACCCCGGAAGCGCTGGTGCATCGCGAGCTTATCTCAGTTTAACAACACAAGAGGAAGAAATCCAGCTTTCCCTCGGTAGATTCAACGTGCTTGGACGTAGAAACAGAGGTTTTCGTAAACGTCCATTCATCTTCTTGAATGCATGCGAATCGTCTACCCCCCTACATTTCCTCCAGTCACTCAATCTACCCAGGGCCATGTCGAATTATGGCGCTGGCGGCGTGATTGCTACTTCGTGTACCCTGCCCGACAACTTTGCGGGTGCATTTGCTGTCAAATTTTACGAGAATTTGTTGAGTAAGCCATTGGGCAACCAGCCGGCATATATCGGTCAAGCGCTACTGGAAACAAGGTGGCACTTTATGAGTAAACCCTATTGGAATCCATTGGGCTTAGCCTATGGTTTGTATGCATTATCAAATCAACGGTTACGGTTAGATTGAGGCAGGAGGACAATGAGCATCTTCAGTACGAAAATCCTAAATCCATGCGCGTCACGAAGGAATCTCAAGACTCTCAGCAATACGCCCTTTGCCCTCTCCCCCAACCGGTAGTATAATCTACCATAGCCTAGCACACAGGAGACAAGACAATGAAATATCGCACCTTTGGCAAACTTGACTGGCAGCCCTCGGCCCTGGGCTTCGGGGCCATGCGCATGCCCACCAAGGACGACGATCCCAAGCAGATCGACGAAGAGCTGGCGACGCGCATGATCCGCTACGCCATCGACCACGGGGTGAACTACGTGGACACCGCTTGGCCCTACCACGGCGGCGAGAGCGAGCCCTTCGTGGGACGCGTCCTGCAAGACGGCTACCGGGAGAGGGTGAAACTCGCCACCAAGATGCCCACCTGGCTCATCGAGAAGCCCGAGGACTACGACCGCTACCTCGACGAGCAACTGGAGCGGCTGCAGACCGACCACATCGACTTCTACCTCCTCCACGCCCTGGAGGCTAAGCGCTGGGACAAGCTGCAGGAGCTCGACGTCCTCGACTGGGCGGAGAAGGCGTTGGCCGACGGGCGCATCGACTACCTGGGCTTCTCCTTCCACGACGAGCTGCCCGTCTTCAAGCGCATCGTCGACGCCTACGATGGTTGGTCGTTTTGCCAAGTTCAATATAATTTCATGGATGTTGACTACCAAGCCGGCGTGGAGGGCGTTCGCTATGCCGCGGACAAGGGGCTGGCGGTGGTGGTCATGGAGCCCCTGCGCGGTGGACAGCTGACCACCGATCCGCAGCCCGAGCCCATCGCCGACCTGTGGGCCACGGCGGAAGCGGACCGCACCCCCGCCGAGTGGGCCCTGCAGTGGGTCTGGAACCAGCCCGAGGTCTCCGTCGTGCTCAGCGGCATGAGCACCATGGAGCACGTGGTGGAGAACGTCGAGAGCGCCGACCGCTCCGGCGTGGACATCCTCGACGAGGAGGAGTTGGCCCTCATCGAGCAAGTACGGGAGGCCTACGAGGCCCTCGGCCCCATTCCCTGCACGGGCTGCGAGTACTGCATGCCCTGCCCCAGCGGCGTGAACATCCCCCGCATCTTCGCCCTCTACAACGAGGCGGTCATGTACGGCGATCCCGGCGGACCCCGCTGGGCCTACAACAACCAGCTCAACGAGGCGCAGCGCGCTAACGTCTGTGTGGAGTGCGGCGCCTGCCAGGAGCAGTGTCCCCAGGGCATCGAGATCATCGAGTGGCTGGCCAAGGCCCACGACGATCTCTACGTCGCGAAGCAGTAGCGAGCGTCTAGGGCAGTTCAACTGTCACAGAAAGCGAGATACGATTTGGTGGACTGTTTACCCCAGATCCAGTACAACTACATGGACGTGGACTACCAGGCGGGGCGCCGCGGTCTCCAGTACGCCGCCGCCCAGGGGCTAGCCGTCGTGATCATGGAGCCGCTGCGCGGCGGTCAGCTGGCGCAGGTGCCGGCCCCCGATCCCGTCGCCGAGCTCTGGGCGCAGGCCGACGTCGAGCGCACGCCCGCCGAGTGGACGCTGCAGTGGCTCTGGAACCAGCCCGAAGTCTCCGTGGTGCTCAGCGGCATGAGCGAGATGCAGCACGTGACGGAGAACCTCGCCAGCGCCGACCGCTCCGACGTCGGCTCGCTCAACGAGGACGAGCTCGCGATCATCCGGCAGGTCCGGGCGGCCTACGAGGAGCTGGCGCCGATCCCCTGCACCAACTGCAAATACTGCATGCCCTGCCCCAACGGCGTCCAGATCCCGGACGTCTTCCGCATCTACAACGACGCCATGATGTACGACGACGTCGAGGGCGCCCGCCGCAGCTACCAGTTCATCAACGAGACGCAGCGGGCCAACGCCTGCGTCGAGTGCGGCACCTGCGAAGAGCAGTGCCCCCAGGGCATCGAGATTATCGAGTGGTTAGCCAAGGCCGACGCGCTGCTGGCAGCCGAGGTGTAACCACAACGCGACCCACGACGAAGGACGAACGACCAGAGCACGGCGTTCGTCCTTTGTCTCCTCTACATTGCCCCTTTCCATCCTATCGGTGTGCTGATAATCCTGGCTCTTTTGGATTTCGCCGGATGCAAAGGCAACGTGTGCCACGCGCTTCCTGTCGCAACGCAGAAAAGGTCTGGTGAGCCCCACTAGCGTAGCCTGCTGCACTAGTTCTAGGGCTACGGTTTCTAGAAGCGCATACCCCACTACCCGGCAAAGTCCCAGAGACCCATAATCCTTGAGAGAGTCCGGCTCGCCCCATGCATTACTATGCGATAATGGGAGTGGATCCATCATCATAAGGAAGGTAACAGCACGAATACGACCGAAAAGAAAATTACCGTTCACCTCTCCACGGTTCCCTATCATCGTTTACAAGAACTGGCTCAGCAGACCGGGAAGACTCCAGAATCGCTCACACGGGAGATTATTGAGCAGGCTCTACAGGAAGTCTCTTCTTCCGCCTCCTCTACGCATCGAAGTGCGCGGCATATTTTGACAGCAGCCGGGCGGGTTCGGACATTAAGCTCCTCGCTGCTGCAGAAGATCATCTCTGATGTGACGTTGGAGGAAGTTCGCACCGCACTAGACAGAGCCGGAGGTCTCCCCTTAAGTGAGATCATCCGTCAACAGCGCGAGCCCCGCTCCTGATCATGCCAGTCTACTATCTTGATGCGAGCGCTTTGGTCAAGCGCTACGCTTCGGAAGCTGGCAGTGAATGGATTTTGACGATCACGGAACCTACAGCCGACCATACAATTGTGGCTCTACTGAAAAAAGGTCAATCTAACCACAGAGCACGCGGAGGGCACAGAAATTTTAACTGTGACGCCTCACCCTGCCGACAGGGACAGTAGGTCCGTCCGGAGACCTTCACCCGCTCCACCACCCCTCACAACGAGGACACTCGCCATCCGGATGCCGATGGGCCGTGATGTAAGGATCGGGGAAATCGCTTGGCTCGGCCTGCCGGTCATGCCGAAGTGCAGCACCAACCAGTTGCCGTCGTCCAGGCCCACGAAGAGGTACTTGCCGTGACGGCGCGTGGTCTCGAACAATTGGCCCGTCAAAGCCTCCTTCAATCTCTCCGTTGACGATCGCTCAATCACCGCGCGCTGCGCACCTCGACGTCCTCAATCCTCTGATGGAGCGCCGTCGATTGCAGGTATCGACGTAAGACTTCTACGTCTGACAACTCAGGCATCTATCCTCCCGTGGTCGCTTACCGCAGGACTTCCTCCATACCGTCGTACGCGAACGCCGCTGCGACGCCCCGCCCCTCCGCCAGCGACTGCAATTGGGGGCCCAGACTGCGCTCGTCTCCTTTGACGATCTCCGAGCCCAGGTGCGTGAAGATCGCACGAGGCACCCCGATCTTTTCGCACACGTCAGCTGGGTGCGGATGGGCGTGTGCCCGATAAGGTAAGCCTCGCTCTTGCGCACCAGCGACCGGGTGAGCGTCGCGTCGTCGCCCACGTAGACCTGCGCGCCGGAGAGCGTGAAAACCTCCGAGGTTTTGGAAACCTCGGAGGTTTAACCAACTTTCATCATGATCCATCAAACAACGCCTGAAAAAACACTAGAGCGAATCATCCAATCTATCAAGGATACTCTCCACCTCTTCTTCTTCGGGCGCTTCGTCCTTGAGATGCCACTTCCCGGTCTGATCATCGTGGACGAACTCCCGCTTTACCTCGGCCCACCCGGCCCGGTTCGCCACGGCCTCCCGGGTCATCTCCGTCTCCTCTTCGTCATACTCCTGCCAGGCCCGATTGTACCCTTCGACGTAGAGCTTTTGCGCCTCCTCGGGCACAGTGTCGCGCATCGTATCTGACAGCTCCTCAATACTCTCGTACATCTCGATCCTCCTTGGAAAATAGTCAGGTAATCAATTGGTCGAGTGGTCACTTGGTCGGTTGATCAACGGGTAGAATGGATTAGAGAAAATCTCATGAGCAGATCACCAAATGGGCATACGAAAAATTATTGGGGAAATGTAGCCGCGATTTCTAAGTCGCGCACCCTGAAACACAAAATGGATTTCACGGCTACCTAACGCCAGCTTGCAAGACAGCGATCTGATTTTTCCCTGTATTCTGTCGTATACCCTCACCAGATCTATTTTCTATCCTAGCACAGAAGCCCCCGGGACAGCGGATGGACGATGTTAGAGTTAAAGTGGGATTTCGTTGGGTAGAATTTGAATTGCGTTGGAGTAAGACAGCGAGAGGGAATGACTCGACCGCTAGCCGACCGGTTTGGTCAGAGGATAACAGCCGCCCGGCCCCACCCGATCCCGGGCCAGGGCTCCGACCCAAGGATGAGCTTTTATGCGCCCGCTACGCGACTGAATATGAGCGGAATTAGGAGTATAATGGGGGACGAATGGTGAAGGGCTGCGCCCAGGGCCCGTTCGCGTCCACTATTAACCAGACAGAGAATTAACCAGACAGAGAATTAACCAGACAGAGACTGGAGTGATCTTATGCACCTGATCGACACCCACGTTCATCTGCAGAACCGCTCCTATGCGGACGACCTGGACGTCGTCCTGAGCCACGCCGTCGCCGCCGGCGTGCGGGCGTGCGTCGTGCCCGGGTCGGACCTGGAGAGCAGCCGCGCCGCCGTGATGCTGGCGGAACGCTACGCCGACGGACACTGCGCACTTTACGCCGCGGTCGGTGTCCACCCAACCAACGGACACACGCTCACGCCGGACGTCTTGACCGAACTTGAGACGCTGGCGCAGCACCCCCGCGTGGTCGCTATCGGCGAAATCGGCTTGGACTACTACTGGCCCCGCCGCACCGACCGCCGCTGGCGCTGCGCCGATCCCACCGAACAGCAAGCAGCCCTAGAGCAGCAGCTGACGTTGGCGGCGGAGCGCGGGCTGCCGGTGATCATCCACGACCGCGAGGCCCACGACGAGACGCTGGCGACGTTGCGGATCTGGCAAGCTGGCGGCGCAGACCGCACGGGAACGCTCCACGCCTACGCCGGCGGTCCCCAACGCCTGGCGGAGGTGCTGGCGCTGGGCTTCTACGTGGGCATGGACGGCCCCGTCACCTATCGTAAGGCCGACGACCTGCGCGCCGTCGCCCGCGCCGTTCCCCTGGACCGGCTGTTGTTGGAGACCGACGGTCCCTACCTGACCCCGGCGCCCCAACGCGGTCAGCGGAACGAGCCCAGCTACCTCACCTACATCGCCCAGCGCATCGCCACGCTACGGGAAACAGACGCGGCAGCCGTCGCGGAGACCGCCGCGCGCAACGCCCAGACGCTCTTTGGACTCTCCAAACGCGGGGGCGGATAGAACGTGGTATAATAGCCGCGGCTCGCGTTCACCACCAGATAAAACGGTTGGATAATGATAGAATTCTCCGATTTACGATACACTGAACTCTTAAAAGATGATCTGCGCGCGGTCGAGAAGCGGCTGACCGTCCAAGTCGACGACGTGCCGACGCCGGTGCTCCAGGCCGTGCACACGCTTATCCAGAGCGGCGGTAAGCGCCTGCGACCGGCGCTGGTGCTCCTCACGACCCACCTCTTCAGCGGCGACGCCAACGCCCTCGACGCCGCGCGCTGGCTCGCGGCCGCGGTGGAGATGCTCCACACCGCGACCCTGATCCACGACGACTTCATCGACGGCACGGGCACCCGGCGCGGCATCCCCACCCTGCACTCCCACTGGTCACCGGCAGCGACGGTGCTGGTCGGCGACCTGGCCTTCGCCTGGGCCGCGCGCCTGGCGGCCCGGGGCGATAACCTGGAGATTATCCGTCGCTTTACCGAAACGCTGGAGATTATCTGCGGGGGAGAGTTGGCCCAGATCCTCCGAGACCAGGACAAGCCACCCACAGTCAAGCGCTACTACCGCCGGATCTTCGCCAAGACGGCCTCGCTTTTCGCCCTTTCTACCGAGACCGGCGCCCGGCTGGCAAACGGAACGCCCGCGAACGTCGAAAACTTGCGCCGCTTCGGACGTCTGGTCGGGCTGGCGTTCCAGATCACCGACGACGTGCTGGACATGATCGGGGACGAAGCAACGCTGGGAAAGCCGGCGGGGAGCGATCTCCGGCAGGGCCTAGTGACGCTGCCCGTACTCTACTACCGGGAAGCGCATCCGGCGGACGACCGCGTCGCGCGAGCACTGAACGGGGAAAGTGACACGGCGAAGCTTGAGGCGCTTCTTGCGGATCTGCAACACTCCACAGCGCCACGCCGCGCGTTGGCGACGGCCCGCTCCCACACCGACGAGGCGCTCAACATCCTGCGCCGCTATCCAACCGATCCCTATCGAGAGGCGCTGGAAGAGATCGCGCGCTTCGCGGTCGAGCGCTCCTTCTAGTCCCGCCATGCCCACGCTCTCCGTCGTCATCGTCAGCTGGAACGTGCGTGCGCTGTTACGGCGCGCGCTCACCTCGACGTGTCAGTCCTGGGGCGCGCGCGCCGGCCTGGAGCTGATCGTCGTCGACAACGGCTCCACCGACGGCAGCGTCGCCATGTTACAGCAAGAGTTCCCCGACGTCGAACTAATCACCAACACCACCAACCGGGGCTTCAGTGGCGCCAACAACCAGGGGCTGGCGCGGGCGCGCGGCGACTACCTCCTGCTGCTCAACCCCGATACCGAGATTGTCGGCGACGCGCTGCCGCGCATGGTCGACTACATGGGAAGCCGTCCGCGCGTCGGCATGCTGGGGCCCCAGCTGCGCTTCCCGGAGGGCGACGTCCAGTCCTCACGACGCCGGTTCCCCACCCTCCCCATCCTCTTCCTGGAGAGTACCTGGCTGCAGGGGCTGCTGTCCCGCCGCCGGCTGGCCCGCTACTACGTGCAGGACCGCCCGAGCGACCAGACGCAGCCCGTGGACTGGATCACCGGCGCCGCCATGCTCACCCGGCGTCCCGTCCTGGAAGCGGTCGGCGGCCTGGATGAGCGCTATTTCATGTACTCCGAGGAACTGGATTGGTGCCGCCGCGTCAAAGCGAACGGTTGGGAGATCCACTATTATCCCGAAGCGCAGGTCATCCACTACGAAGGCAAGAGCAGCGAACAGGTCGTCCCCGCGCGCCACGTCTACTTTCAAAGCAGCAAGGTGCAGTACGCGCAGAAATACCACGGACATCTCACCGCCGAGCTGCTGCGGTTCTGGCTGCTGAGCCAGTACGTCTGGCAGCTGGGCGTCGAGGGCGGCAAGTGGCTGCTCGGACACAAACGCACATTGCGAAGCGCCCGGATCGCGGCTTACCGCACGGTGCTGCGCAGCCGCCTGCGGCAGCAAGGGCCGCTGGAGAGTTAGTGTTCTTGGGCATTAGGATAAGGTACAACGCACCTACGATGATCCGGTTATGCTCGAGCAATCCATCCAAGTGTGGGCAAACGAAGCGGTTCTGAGGCTTTCCAGGGCTTCTCAGCGCCTCCCTGCGACGTTTGCTCCAGTCATCAACCCCGACTTCGTTTGCCTTGCTCTCGCTTACAGGCGCTGTGAGGCATCGAGGCCGTTTTCGTTCGTCGACTCGCTTCGAAATCCCAGTGTGCGTGAAAAGATCATTTTCCAGCCTTCGAAGGTGCGTCGCACCTGACAAATGCTATCCCTACGTTTACCCATTAGGCCAGATTTGATAAGCCCCTAGGAGCGTCACATGCAAACGTATCTCGGCGAGATTGCCGCCCTGACCACCGCCCTGCTCTGGGCCCTGACCTCGATCCTCTTCACCTTCGGCGGACGACGTGTCGGCTCACGCACCGTCAACCGCGTCCGCCTGCTGCTGGCGACGCTCTTCCTGGCGATCAATCACTTGATCGCAGAAGGCACACTGCTGCCGATCGGCGCGGGCATAGAACGGTGGGGCTGGCTGACGCTCTCCGCCGTCACCGGCCTCATCATCGGCGACGGCCTGCTCTTCTACGCCTTCTCCCAGATCGGCACGCGGCTCGCCATGCTGCTGATGGGGCTGCATCCCATCATCGGCACGCTGCTGGCCTGGCTCTTCCTCAAAGAGACCTTGAGCCTGCGGGAGATCGTCGCGATCGTCGTGACCATCGGCGGCGCTGCCTGGGTGGTGATGGAGCGCGCCCGGACGCACCGCACGCAGCCGGAACCGCCGGAAGACCGCAACTATCTCGTCGGCGTGCTCTGCGGCCTCGGCGCAGCCGCCGGACAGGCGACCGGGCTGGTGCTCTCCAAGCAGGGCATGGCCGGCGACTTCCCCGCCCATTCCGCCAGCCTGATGCGCGTGCTCGCGGCGGCCATCGGGATCTGGCTCGGCGCTCTCGTCCGCCGCGAAGCCGGTCAGAGCCTCCGGGCGGTACGCGACCGCCGCGCGCTCCTTTATATCACCGGCGGCGCCCTGGTCGGTCCCGTGCTGGGCATGACGCTCTCGCTGGTAGCGGTGCAGCTCAGCCACGTCGGCATCGCCTCGACGTTGATGGCGCTGAGCCCGGTGCTGCTGCTCCCGCTCTCCCACTGGATCTTCGGCGAGCGGATCACCTGGCGAGCCGTGCTGGGCACACTTATTGCTATGTCCGGTGTGGCGCTGATCTTCCTAGAGTGAGGAGTGGTAGTTGCAATTAGAATGTTAGAACGTTGGAACGTTCAAACGTTTTAACGTTAACTTTAGCTACCTATCACTTCAAGGCAAAAGTTTGTCTGTTACGAGATGAAGCTGTTGTATATGTTTCGAAAGCACGATATTCTACACAATTTCATGGTTGGGCTCGTAGTTAGCGACGAA
>CAZCPK010000128.1:0-9685 GCA_964500755.1 uncultured Anaerolineales bacterium | reverse complement strand
TAATAGTCCGGTACGTTGCTATTCAAAAGTGTCAACCTATTTCCGAACCTTCCCAGACTTTTCTCGAATATCTCCCGGATGTCGACCTCGATCGGGGCATCAGGCTCCCGTTCTTCACAGCAAGTAACAGAGCATCTTCTCCTACTCGAATGACCAGGGGAAAGACTGATCAGCTGAGGATGATGGAACTCCCTCGACCGTAGATTACACCAGAGCCTTTCGCCTGTTATTCTAATACTGCACTCGAGAGAGGATCACGTTTTGGTGATCCCGGTTCAAAGGCATAGATCAGACATAAGGAGTTAGACATGCGAAAAGTAAATCTTGGAATCGGATGGGTCGTTCTGGGTATTGCCGTTTTTATCAGCGGTTGTGCCTGGACAACACAGACCGGCGAAGTCCAGCAGACAGCGGAGACCATCGAGCTGCAGGGCGCCGAGTCCGTCGACGTCACGCTAAGGATGGGGGCGGGCGAACTGACCGTGGACAGCGGTTCGGAAGCACTTGCGGACGCGGATTTTACGTTCAACGTTGCTGAATGGGAACCCATGATTGACTACGTGGTTGGCGGTGAGGAAGGTGAGCTGTGGATTGAACAGCCTGAGGTAAAGAACCCAGGACTGGAATCCTACCGTTACGCCTGGGATCTGCGCTTTAACGAGACGGTGCCGATGCAGATGGACATCGCCCTGGACGCCGGTCCGAGCGAGATCGACGTGAGCGATCTATCGGTTACCCGGCTCGATTTGAGGATGGGGGCAGGAGAAACCCGTCTTGACCTAAGCGGCGCGCGAGAAGAGGATCTCGGCGTGACCCTGCGCGGTGGCGTAGGACAAGCAACGATCATCTTGCCCGCCGACCTCGGTGTGCGGGCAGAGATACGGGGTGGATTAGGCGCCATCGACGCGGAGGGTCTGACAAAGAATGGCGACGCCTACGTCAACGAGGCCTATGGAGACACCGACGTTACAGTGACGCTAGACGTCGAAGCGGGCTTAGGTGAAATCAAGCTGCAAGTCGCTGAGTAAGGGCGGGCCGACGAGGCGTGTACGCTAGTTTTGAGAGAGTGGTCGGAAAGCAGCATAACACACGGGAGTTGAGAAGATGTCAGACGTAGCCGGCCGAATGATAAGACAGATTGAGGAGATTCTACATCACCTCATTAACAAGAAGGACCTAGCGCACGCCGTCGTCGCAGTTGAGAGCGGTGATCGTTCCTTGCGATGGGTCGGTGCCGAAGGGGCGACCGCTTCCGGTGAGCCGGTGACCGAGGACACGCCCTTCTTGATCGCCAGCATCGACAAGCTCTACAATGCGACCATCACGCTCATGCTGCGTGAGGCCGGGCGGCTGGACCTCGACGATCCGATCATTGCATATCTTCCTCCCACCGCTACCCAGGGACTGCATCAGTACCGTGGGGATGACTATTCCGAGAAGATCACCCTCCGGCATCTCCTGACGCACACCTCCGGACTCCCAGACTGGCTGGAGGATTACCCCCAAGATGGTCCCAGCCTGGTCGACGGCATCCTCGAGGAGGGGGACAGGGCGCTCACCATCGAAGAGGTGGCGGCATATGTGCGTGAACATCTCCGACCACACTTCCCGCCCCAGGATCTTACGCGGAAGCGCCCGCAGGTGCGCTACTCTGACACGAACTTCATGCTGATCATCGCGATCATCGAAGCCGTGACGGGACAGCCGCTGCCCGAGGTGCATCAGCGCATGCTATATGAGCCTCTGGGGCTGGAACAGACCTACTTCCCTGGGCGCAGCGGCCTCATGCAACCGGCAAAGGAGCCCATGACCCTGCGGGCAGCAGGTGAACCGGTGGAGATTCCTCTGCTGATCCAGTCGTTCCGAGGGATTAACAGTACCGTGGGTGACATGATCACCTTCCTGCGGGGGCTTATGGGCGGCGAGCTGCTTCAGTCTCCAGAGACGCTATCCGCTATGCAGAGCGACTGGCACCGCTTCGGCTTCCCCCTGGACCGCGCCGCGCTCCGCGCCCCCAGCTGGCCCATCGAATACGGGATGGGCATGATGCGCTTCCGTATGCCGCGGCTCTTGTCACTCACCGCGCCTCTGCCCCCGGTGCTGGGTCATACGGGTTCGTCGGGCTGCTGGCTCTTCTACTGTCCTGAGTTGGACACCTATCTCACCGGTAGCGTCAACGAGGTGACAGCCGCGCCGGTCCCCTTCAAGTTGGTGCCCAAGCTGCTGCGCGTTCTCTCAACAGCGTAGACACCTAGAAGTGCCCCGTTGACGAGGTCGAGCACGAGTCCCATCCTGTCCTCAATCCAAAGCGCCACCAGCGGGCTGACCACGGAGCCGACCGAGCAGCAGCGGCGTCTGCTGCAAGCGACGGCAGAAATGCTGAAGAATCTCTTGCAAGTGCATGCCCAACTCTGTCATCACTAAGCTCTTCTGAACCGCATTCCATATTATGGAAACCGGACCGTTTCACCAACGCGAAGGGTTTGATAGTCGTCCGTGAACGCAGCCTCAAACGCCGCCAGCGCCTCGGGACCGCTGTCGTGCGGTGACAGCGCGACCAGCTGGGGGTCATAGGATTTCAGGTACTCGATGTGCGCGGTCAGATCTTCGGCTGCTGCATCGCCGTAGTGTAGCCCGCCCACCACACCGACCACGGGTAATTGGTAGAGGGATTTCGCGCGGATCACCAGGTTGCCGAGACCGGGATGACCGCAGCCCGTCACCAGCACCAGTCCTTCTCCGGCAACCTGGATGACCAACGCTTGTTCGCCGCCGACGGGCGCGGCGAAGAGCGAGAGCGGAAAGACCTCCGCGTAGGGCAGCACGCCCGTCGTCCCGATCTCCGGTGCGATCAGCGTCGGCTCCGGGGCGGGGATAGCGTCGGGATGCGCCGCCTCGGCGGGTACGTAGACCGGCAGCTCGGCCCAGGTCTCGGGCGCTCCGCTCAGATTGAGCGTATTGTCCGCCCAGGCTTGCTGTCCGCCGACGTGATCGGGATGCAGATGCGTGATGACTACCGCATCGAGCGCTTCCTCAGAGAGACCCAGCGCCTGCAGATTCTGTACAAAGGGCGCCACGTCCAGGTTATCAGGATTATTGCCCAGGTCCAGCAGCACCGTCGACGTGTCCGTGCGGATCAGGTATGAAACGCCGTGTCCGCTGATGAACGTGTCGCTTATGCTGGCTTCCTCGTATAGCGGGATAATCTCCAGCCGCGACGTCGTTGCCAGCGTCGGTGCTTCGGGCAGCGGCGCCATCTGCGCGCGCTTGACCTGCTGATTGGCCCACGCCTGCCGCGCGGCGAACAGGAGCCCCACCACTACCAGCAGCCCGAATCCTATGATAAGAACGATTCGCATCTTCTGCACGTTTTTTCTCCTTCCTCAACCGGTGATGCTGCTCTCAGGCAGTTTCCGGTACATCTTGTCCTTGATGACGATGACGATCACGATGAGCAGCCAGAGCACGGTCAGCCCCAGGTCGGAGGTCGGCAGGAAGTTGACCATCACGTTGAAGCAGGTGTGCAGGAAGACCATGGCGAAGAGATCGCCGGCGGAGCGGTTGTAGAACCAGGCCAGGAAGATGGAGAGCAGAATCCGATAGATGCCGCCGCCGATCATCCCGCCCACCAGCGGGCCGCTGTAGAAGCCGTTGAGGTAGAGCGGTAGATGCCAGAGCGACCAGAACGCGGAGACGATAAGGGCCGCGACCAGCGGACTAAAACGCTTCTGCAGCTCGGGCTGCAGGACGCCCCGCCAACCGGGTTCCTCGTTGCCGCCCTGCGCCAACATCGTCAGGACGAAGGTAAGAACGTAGAGCGGCAGCGTCTCCAGGAGCGGACGTCCCCACAGCGCCGGATATTCCACACCCATGCCCAGGACCGACGCCAGCCCCCAGGCGACCAGAATCATCGCGGGGTAGAAGATCAGCGCCAGCAGCGTCCAGCCGGATGGACGGCGCCAGGGTAAGAGGGGCGCCATCCGGGCGCGGACTTCGGCGTTGCGCGAGACGGCGCTGGAGATCACCCAACCGCCCACCAGGCTGGCGACCAGGGCCGCCGCTACAATGGGGGCGGAGAGCGTCAGGTCGTCGGCCAACGTGTCGTAGTTTGGAACGTTGCCGACGCCATAGCGCAGCGCCATCACGCCAAAGATGATGGCTGTCGCGACGCTGAATGTGATCCAGCGGTTCAGGGATAGGTCGGCCTTCTCGTCGCTCTTCAGGTTGAGCGTCAGCACGCCCGCCAATGCCGGGCCATAACCGCCGATCAACACCAGGCTCGTCACCAGGAGAGTGTCTTGCGCCCGAAAGGGGATAGCGGCGAACCAGAACAGCCACGTCCACGCAAAGTTGATCAGTAGAAAAGCGAGCACAGGGCGCTGCTTGACAAACGATTTCATGATAGGTCCTCCAGTTGTTTTGATGTTTTTCGATGAATTCAGTTTCAGCGGGTCAACGAGGCGTCGTAAACGGCCCTGAACGCGAGTTGACGAGCCTTAAGTGTGTCAATTTCGAGCCCCGCCGTGCTTGCCAGGCGGCG
The DNA here is from genome assembly GCA_964500755.1 of uncultured Anaerolineales bacterium. Taxonomy (GTDB): domain Bacteria; phylum Chloroflexota; class Anaerolineae; order B4-G1; family SLSP01; genus G713. Next base: position 5,145 of record CAZCPK010000128.1, on the reverse strand, counting down.
CAGTTCCTCAGGTGTCAGCCCTTCGCCCTGCGGCTCGCGCAGTACCAGACGCCCGCCGGCCTTGAGCTTGCGCGCCAGTGTACCGACGACTGCGGAACGTTCGGGGGCGAGGATCTCGTGCAGGACGAAGTGGATGACCACGGCGTCGTAGGCGGCGTCGGGCAGATTGAGTTGGGTAACGTGACCGAGATGGTAGCCGACGTTGGCGTAGCACCACAGCGTCCGGCGGATCACGTTCATCCAGCGCTGGGAGACGTCCACACAATCCAGGTATCCGCCGCTTTTCTGAAGCCGGGCGGCGATGTGCCGGGAGAGCACGCCGGAGCCGGAGCCGTAATCGAGAAGCCGCTCGTCGCCGCGCAGATTCAGTCCCCGCACAAATCCGCGGTAGTAAGGCCTGAGAATCGTCGAACCCAGCGTGCGGGTCAGCCAGATTTCCAAGGTCGGCGGCTCATAAGTTGATAGAGTCATGGTTTCTCCAGAGATAGCCTTATTTTCTATCATCTGACGCTAGGCGCTGCACAGAGATCAACTCCAATCCCAGATCGCGGATGCGGCTGAGCCGCGCGTGCAGCGCCGCCTGATCAGCCACGGGACCGAACAGCCGTGTGGTCCCATCCTCAGCGTGCGTGAGGCGCATTCCCTCGAACCGCTGGGCCCAGCGAGTATCCAGATGACCCTCAATGATGATCTCGTAGATCTCGGCCATTATGCGCTCCTTACGTCGACAGCCGAGCGCTTGACGAGCGCGGGCAGGAACATGCCGGTCTGCGCTTTGTAGTTTTGATACGCCCGCCCGAACTCCTGCTCCATATCCCGCTCCTCTTTCCGCGCCAGCCGGTAATAGATGATCAGCAGTGTCGGCCACATGATGAGCAGCGGCAGCGTGGCCCACTCGCAGAGGATGCCCAGCGTGATCAGAAAGAAGCCGGTGTACTGCGGATGGCGGATGTAGCGGTAGATGCCCTCGGTCACCAGCCGACCCTCACCCGTCTCCCGGCGCCAGTAATGCCGGTAGATCTCCTTCCAGCCCAGCACCACGAGCACGACCCCGATCAGGCTGATGACGAGCCCGACGTACATACCGCCCAGGCCGATGACGTCGCCCAAGGTGTGTCCCCAGAGGATGCCTTCGGGCAGCATGTGACCCAGCACGCCGGCGATGGCGTACATGCTGAAGGGGATGCCGAACATCTCCAGCGCGAAGGCCACGACGAAGGCCAGGTAGACGCTCGCCGGGCGCCGCCGACTCTTCTTGTAGAAGGGCAGAAAAGCGAAGAATGCGCCGTAGAGCAGAATCCAGACGATCACCGCGCCCCAGTTGCCAAAATGATCCCAGATGTTTTCATTCAACATGATGTACCTCCGTGTGTTTGTTTACACCTAAAGTATAAGCGTCAACCACGGGGGTTGTCATGTATCCAGAGATACATCCAGGGGGTTGATTTGGGATGAGGCGTGGTTACAGCTAGAGGATGCCGATCTCGCGCGCGCGGGCCACGGCCTGGGTCCGGTTGTTGACCCGCAGTTTGCCGTAGAGGTTGTGCGCGTGCCGCTTGACCGTGCCTACGGTGATGAAAAGGCGCTCGGCGATCTCCCGGTTGGAGAGCCCCGCCGCGATGAGGCCCAATACGTCCAACTCCCGCTCGCTGAGAGGATCGAGCTGGTAGTCCGAGCGGAGCGATGACGGAGATTCCGGCGCCGTGGAGACGTCCAGAGCGCTACGCGCGATCAGGTCCGCCACGAAATCGGCGTCTGCGACCTGGACATGAGGCAGCAGCATCTGCACCTCGGCCGGCGCGTCGAGGAAGGGGCGCCGGTAGCCCTCCGGGGCAGCATAGTGCAGCGCGGATTCCAGGTGAGCCAGGGCCGGGGCGCGCTCTCCCTGCCCGGCGGCAGCCTGCGCCTGCAACAGATGCACAAAGATCAGCCGTCCGAACTGCCCACTGTCGTTCAGTTGCCGGGCGCGTTTATCCAAGAGCGGCACGACTTCATCCCAGTGATGAGCTGCCACGAGCCACTCCAGATAAGCAAATTCAGCCTCCGGCGGGACCGGTCGGCGCAGCGTCTCGATCCACTGTTCCACGACGTCGACGTCTCCCTGGCGAAGGCGCAGTCGGGCAGCTGTGGCCGCAAAGACCAACGCCACATGGGTGATCCCGTGCTGTTCGGCTGTCCGGCGTGCTTTCTCCAGCAGGGCAAAGGCTTGCTCCGGCTCGCCGCGGGCAAAGTACGTCTGGGCCAGCACACGTTCCGCGTCGCCGCCCGCCATCGTGTCGGAGAAGAGTTGACGGCAGAGGGCCAGCCCCTTCTGCGCGTACAATTCGGCCGCCTCCAGGTTGTCGCCGAGATAGTGAATCGTCGCTAAGGGCAGGTAGACCAGGCCGAGCACAGGCAGCGGATGCCCCCGGCGATCCACGTATTGATCAAGCGCCGCTTGGCTGAGGATCAGCGCCTCGCGCCGTTCACCCTGCTCCAGCAGATTGAACGCCAGATTTGCCAGCGCGCCCAGGGCAGCAAAGGGCTGATCGGCGTCCTCTGCCAGGCGGTAGGCCTCGCGCAGCGCCTCGGTGGAGCCGACGACGTCCCCGGCAGCCGTGCGCGCGTGGCTCAGCGGAATCAGCGCCAGAATGCGAAAGAGCGTCGCATCTTCCGGCAGCAGCGCCAGCGCGCGCTCGGCGGTGTCCGGCACGCGGGGGAGACCGCGGGCGTCAGCCAGCCAGGCGCGCAGGGTGAACATCCGCCCCTGCACTTCCGGGTGGTCAGCCATCCCCAGCGCTTCCAGGTCAGAGAGCGTCACCTCCACAGTGTCCAGCTTTCCGGCGAGCAAGAGTCCCAGCGCCTTGCTGGTAAGCAGATTGGGGTATTCAGCAATGACTGTCTGGGGCAGCACGTCAAGCCAATCCAGCAGCGTCACAATCCGCCCGTTGCGGATCAGCCCCTCCGCCGCAGTGGTGATCCACGTCGCGGCGGTTGTAAAATCTTCGGCAGCCAGCGCGTGGCGAATAGCCTCGTGCTGACGTCCGGCTTCGACGTACCAACCCGCCGCGCGTCGATGCAAGGTACGCGCCATCTCGGAGGAAAGATCGCTGCGCAAGACGTCGGCGAAAAGGTGATGATAACGATACCACGTCCGGTCATCGTCCAACGGCACCAGGAAGAGGTTAGCTCTCTCTAGATCCCGCAGGATCTCGTCCGCCGGAGAATCCGGGGCGCCGTCGTCAGGTGCGAGCAGCGCATCGCAGAGCGGCGCGCAGAAACGCTCCAAGATCGACGTGCGGATCAAGAAATCGCGCACTTCCGGCGGTTGCTGGCGGAGCACCTCGTCCAACAAGTAATCGATGACGTAGCGGTGACTGCCGCTGAAGCGTTCCAGGAAAGCGCTTTGCTCTTTCTGCGAACGCAGCGCCGATCCCGCCAGTTGCAAGCTGGCAATCCAGCCCTCGGTGCGCGCCGCGAGTTTGGAAACGGCGTCTGCGTCGAGTGTCAGATCCAGAGTCTCACGAAAGAAAGCGGCGATCTCTTCGGAAGTGAAGCGCAGGTCCGCGGCCCGGAATTCCGTGAGCTGCCCCCGCGCCCGGAGACGCGAGAGCGCCAACGGCGGATCTTCACGCGTCAGCAGCACCAGGTGAAACGTGCGGGGGGCGTACTCCAGCAGGAAATCGAGCATCTCGTGGACTTCTGTCTTCTTGATGAGATGACAATCATCCAGTACCACGATCTGCAGATCGTCCGCCGCCGCCAGATCATTGAGCAACAGCGTGAGGCACACGGTGTCGTCAATCGTCTGGGATCCGTGCAGCAGGCTGCGCATGCCCGCACCGTATTCAGGATCAAGGCGTTGGAGCGCCGCGACCAGATACTCCAGAAAGCGATGCGGGTCGTTGTCGGCTTCGTCCACCGACAGCCAGGCAATAGGGAGATCTTGTCCCGCCAGCCAGTCGGTGACAAGCGTGGTCTTGCCATAGCCCGCCGGTGCGGAGACCAGCGTCAACCGGTGTTGTTGGCGCACCCCCGCGTCGAGTCGCTCAACCAGACGTGGGCGCGCGACCAGGTCCGGTCTACGAGACGGCACATGCAGTTTGGTGATAAGAATAGGCATCTCCATGCCCAGCATGGTAGCATAAGGCGGCGTGTTTTCAAGGATAACAAAGGGAAATCACCTTACACAGACGAGTCCCTGACAAACGTGGCAAGGTGCACGTCACGAGAGTGGCCCGTCGTTACGATCCGATCCCAGAGTTTCTCACTTACACACGCCCACGCCGCTTCCCGTTCGTGTTCCGCCCATATCTGCACCTACATCATCCAGTGAAGGGATCACCAAGCTTCTGTGACGGCCGCTCCGACCAACATCACCCCACTCATTATCAATACCCCGAGTTCAGTACGCGTGAACGTCAGATCTCGGAGTGAGTGTTGTTCCTCCCAGGTAGTCGCCGGGAATGTGTCGGCGATCAACCGTGATTTGGTCAGGGTCACGGCGCAGACGACGGCGTAGGCGCCCGTTTCCCAGAGCCCGATCCGGAGGAAGGCGGCGTTCGCGGCAGCGGCGGAAGAAAAAGGGTTGGTGAAGGCGTTGGTGCCCGCGGTCCAGCCGATGGTCAACGCCTGGATGCTCAGGATAAGCAAGCCCGGCGTGAACCAACCGAAACGCACAAAGAGATTCCCCACCCCGATGAGCAGCAGGATCAATGTGTTGTGAAGCAGCGCGGTCCACAGCAGGGGCCAGCCGCCGATCATCTCACGTGCGGGCACGCCGGTCCAGGCTTCGGGATGGGTCGCAACACCTATCCCGAAGGTTATGAACATCACGATCAGCATGCTGGCCCAGATGATAGCCGTACGAAGCAACGCGGGTTGCCGCAAGAGCCATCTCATACTTGAGGCTGGGGTTCTGGATTCTGATGAGTCTCTCATATTTCAGATCGTCTCCTATGGTCCGATATCGGCACGAACATCAGTCTACCGGAGATCATCTGGCAAGCAACATCGAGGCTTCGCGCCAGGCCGCCAGCATAATGACGGCAACACTTGCCAGGAGCGCCAATGCAACGTTCCAACTGTCAATGGTGGTTTTTTCCTCGACCTCTCGCCACGGCAGAGAAATGTTCAGTATGATATATTCCCTATAGATGATGATTT
>CAZCPK010000127.1:0-9688 GCA_964500755.1 uncultured Anaerolineales bacterium | reverse complement strand
GGGGCGGAGGCCCCTGGGAGAGTAGGTCATTGCCGAGTACCTTGTCTTTTTTGTGGTGATAATTTAAGGGCCCCGTCGCTAACGACGGGGCCCTTTGTCGTCTGAATTGAGGGGCATTTGGGAAATTCTATCGCGTGGCCTCGTAAGGAGCGTCCGGCAGCAGATCTGCCTGTTGGGCCGCTTCCTTGGCCAACTTGTCACAGCGTTCGTTGTCGGGTATACCGGCATGACCTCGGACCCAAACGAAGGTCACGTTGTGCTCTTCACAGAGCGCCAGCAATTGCGCCCAGAGATCGGCGTTGAGCGCTTTTTCCTTCTTGTTGCGCATCCAGTCGTTGGCGCGCCAGCGCTTGGCCCATCCCTTGGTGATGCCGTTGGCGACGTATTGCGAGTCGGTGTGGAGGGTGACGTCGCAGGGTTCCTTCAATGCTTTCAGCGCCTTGATCGCGGCCATGAGTTCCATCCGGTTGTTGGTGGTTAGTCGGTAGCCGCCGGAGATTTCCCGCTTATGTCCATTGTAGCGCAGCACTGCACCATAGCCGCCGGGCCCCGGGTTGCCCAGCGATCCGCCGTCGGTGTAGATGGTGACGTGTTTGTGTTGTTTCATATTCTTCCTTTGTCCTTTTGTTAGTGCAGGTCGTAAGCGCTGCCGCCGATAAATTCGCGCAGCAAGGAGGTCTTGGGGATAGGGGTCTCGTTCTCGACGGGTAACGTGATCTGCAGTAGACGGTAAATTCGCTCGGCACGCAGGTAGGCATCCGTGTGTAGCGGGTCCTCCTTGTATTTTTGCATCCACTGGATGAAATCGGCGAAGAGGTGAGCGCGCATGATAGGCAGCTCGTAAGGTAGCGCGCCGTTGAGCACGTGATCGGCGGTGTTGACGTAGGGGATGATGTTGCGCAACTCGCTGCTGCGGACGTAGTGCCAGTGTTCCAACGTCTGTTCGGGGGTGTAGGCGCGCTCGCGGGCGTCACGCACCATGCGGCGCATCAATCGCAGGTCGGTGAACCGGATATATTTGTTTTCGGGACCTTTGAGCTGCAGAAGCGTCTCGACGTAGAGCTTGAATTTCTTCTGCTCTGGGATGGTCTCCGTCATCTGGGGATAGAGACCATGTAGACTGTCGATAAGGACAATGTCATTGGGTCCAATCTGCATGGGGGTGACGGCGTCCTCACGTGTGCCGGTCTGGAAGTCGTAATAAGGGGTTTTCACTTTATTTCCCGCGAGCAATTGGGTCAGATGCGCGTTGATCAGTTCTAGGTCGAGGGCGCGCGGTGTCTCGTAGTCGTAATCTCCATGCTCGTCACGAGGATGCATCTCCAGGTCGTAGAAATAATTGTCGACGTTAAGAGAGACGAGGCTCAGACCGGTCTCCTGGAGGCGTTGGCTCAGTTTCGCCGTGGTGGTGGTCTTACCAGAGGAGGAGGGGCCGGCGATAATGACGATTCGCAATGCCGACCGTCGTTCCTCGATCTGCTTGGCTGCTCTTGTGATGTCTTTCTCATAGGCGGCGTCGGATTCCCGGACAATCTCGGCGAATTGTCCCTTGGCCACGCGTTCGTTCAGACGGTAAATATTGTAGAGATCGTGGTCAACGGACCAGTTGAGAATTTCCCAGAGCTTTTTATACGGGATGTTTTCTGGGTCGCGTTGGGATTTCCCTGCCTCGCGTCGTCGTCGTCGCCGGGCTCGTTCCCGGCGATAGAGGATGTAAGCTTTGGCTGTGCGGGCGTGACCGTTTTCGATGAGCACGTATTCGACCAGATCCTGGATCTCCTCCACGGTTGGGTGGGTATCGTCGCCATAGGCCTCCTCCAATAAGTCCACCACCTGGTCGGTCAGGGATTCTGCTGTCTCGCGATCCCGTCCTCCCACCGCTACTGCGGCGCGATAGATGGCGTTGGTGATCCGTTCCCGATTGAAGGGTACGACGGCGCCGGAGCGTTTGACAACTTTCTTGATCTTTGCGGCCATAACAGTCGTCTCCTGCCTTCAAACCTCGCAATTTCCATGATCACTGCCTACTACATTGTAGCATAAGCGAGGTGGAATTACAGTTGTCGTTTATGGCGTCCCTCGGTTTTTTACCATATTTTTACCATAATAGAGAGCGCTGAGCACGCAGAGAAAGAGCCCTTTTTCTCTCTGTGCCCTTCGTGGGCTCTGTGGTGAGATGTGGGTACCCACCAATAACTTCTTTCTTGACAATTACTCCTGGTTTATTATGATCTTTACTTGGGTCTGTTGCGGTTCATTCGTGCTTCGTTATCTTGCTTGGGGGAGCACGCCTGTTAAGCTAGACGTCAGCTGGACCCGTTTCGTTGTGTTTACGGTAATTTTATATTCGTAAGGAGACGTATTGTATGATTGATGTAACCAATCTCTCCAAATCTTATGACGCCGTAGAGGCATTGAAGGGCGTCCATTTTAATATGAAGGCGGGCGAGATCGTCGGCCTGCTCGGGCCTAACGGTGCGGGAAAGACAACGTTCATTAAAATCCTCACCGGCTATCTGCAGCCCGACGAGGGGACGGTACTGGTCGATGACCTAGATGTGTTGGAGGCGCCTCGCCAGGTACAGGCCAGGATTGGCTATCTGCCGGAGACGGCGCCGCTCTATCCTGAGCTCACGGTGCAGGCGTATCTGCGAATGATGGCTGATCTGCGCAGTGTTCCGGAAGAGCAGCAGCGACAGTACATTTCGGAGGCTGCCTATGCCACCGGATTGCAGGAGCGCCTCGCCTGGCCCATCTCCAAATTGAGCAAGGGATTCCGTCAGCGGGTAGGATTGGCGCAGGCCATCCTCCATAAACCCCGTATTCTCGTCTTGGACGAGCCGACGGTGGGGCTGGATCCTACGCAGATCGTGGAGATCCGTCATCTGATCCGCCGGTTGGCGCAGGAGAGCACGGTCCTTTTCTCGACGCACATTCTTTCCGAGGTGGAGGCGCTTTGTGATCGTGCCATCATTTTGATGAACGGTGAGGTCAAAGCGGACGCCCGGCTCTCGGAACTGGCCGCGACCTCGGATGCGGTGTTGGTGCTTACCGAGGCGCAGCCCGGTGTCGCACGGGCACTCCGGGCGTTGCCCGGTGTGCAAGACGTGGAGCCGGTGCAGACGCTAGAGAACTATCCGGCGTTCCGCGTGCTGGGCGCTGACGACGCCGATGCAGATCTCTGTCCCGCCATCTACGAATTGGCGCGCGAGCACGCTTGGCCGCTGCGTGAATTGCGGCGTGACGTGCGCACCTTGGAGACCGTCTTCAATGAGATCGCTACGGCAGGGGAGGGCGTATCATGAATTCGATTTTGGCGATTACCCGCAAAGAGCTGCGCGGTTACTTTGGTTCCGTGTTGGCGCTTATTTTTATCGGCGCGTTCCTCGCGGTGACACTCTTTACCTTTTTCTGGGTGGACACGTTTTTTGCCCGAGGTGTCGCCGACGTGCGTCCGCTTTTCCGGTGGATGCCCGTCTTGTTGATCTTCCTGGTCGCGGCGCTGACCATGCGGCAGTGGAGCGAGGAACAGCGCTCCGGAACGTTGGAGATACTGATGACGCTGCCCGTCCCGGCGACAAAGTTGGTACTGGGGAAATTCCTGGCTGTGCTGACGCTGGTTGCTGTGGCGTTGAGCCTCACGATTTTCTTGCCCCTCACGGTCTCGCTCCTGGGTAACCTGGACTGGGGACCGGTTTTCGGCGGCTATCTGGCTTCGCTCTTGCTGGCGGCGTCGTACGCGGCTATCGGCCTTTTCCTTTCCTCGCGGACCGATAATCAGATCGTGGCGTTGATCTCCACGGTGTTGGTCTGTGGGATCTTCTACCTCGTCGGCTCCGCCGGCGTGGTGGACTTTGTCGGTCAGAACGTGGGTGATATTCTGCGCGCCCTGGGCGCCGGGAGCCGTTTCGAGAGCATCGAGCGCGGCGTCGTCGACCTCCGCGACTTGATCTACTACCTGGCGCTGACCGGTGTCTTCCTGACGCTCAACGTCCTCTCGCTCAAGGTCAAGGGGTGGAGCTACAGCGAACGGACGCAGCCGCAGCGGACCGCCGTGACGGTGACGTCGTTGTTGCTGGTCTTCAACCTGATCTTCGTCAACGTCTGGGCCTACCCGCTCCAGGGCCTGCGCGTCGATCTCACACAGGACAACGCGTACACGCTTTCGCAGGCCACGCGCGACATCCTCGCCAGCCTACAAGAGCCGCTGCATATTCGCGGGTACTTCAGTGAGAAGACGCACCCGCAGTTGGCGCCGTTGGTTCCGCAGGTGCGCGATATGCTGCGGGAGTACGAGGTGGCGGCCAAGGGGAATATTCGTCTGGAGATCGTCGACCCAGCCGAGAATCCCGACCTGGAGTCGGAGGCCAACCAGGTCTACGGCATTCGCCCGTCGCCGTTCCAGGTGGCGGACCGCTACGAGACGTCTATCGTCAACGCCTACTTTGACGTTCTTATCCAATACGGAGATCAGAGCGAGGTGCTCAACTTCCAGGATTTGATTGAGGTCTCCGCGCAGCGCACCGGTGCGATCGACGTGCGGTTACGCAACCCGGAGTACGACTTGACCCGCACGATCAAGAAGGTGGTCTACGGTTTCCAGAGCCTTGACGCCATGCTCGCTTCGCTGGAGTCGCCGGCCGAGCTGACGCTTTACGTGACGCCTGAGACGCTGCCCGAGCAGCTGATCGGCGCACAGGAGACGATCGCGACGGTGGCGGAGGAGATCGCGGCGCAGTCCAATGGGCAGCTGACCTACAACGTGGTCGATCCTACGACGGCGGAGAGCCCGATGAGCCAGCAGGAACTGTACGATAGCTATGGCCTGCGGCCTATCCCGGTCTCCCTCTTCTCGAACGAGACCTATTATTTCTACCTGTTGTTACAGGTGGGGGACGAAGCGCGACTGGTTGACTTCGCCGAGTTGAGCGAGACGGCCATACGGACGGCCCTTGAGTCGGCCATCCAGCGCTTCTCGACGGGCTTCCTGCAGGTGGTGGGGCTCTGGACGCCGCCGCAGACCCCAACCCAGGACATGTTCGGTCAGCAACAGCAGCCGCTCTACTCCTGGAACCAGGCGACTGAGAGCTTGCGCGAGGAGTACGAGGTCCGCAACGTTGATCTCGCTTCAGGGCAGCCGCCGTCCGGGGTCGACGTTCTGGTCGTCATCGCTCCGCAGCAGATGACGGACAAGGAGCGCTTCGCTGTCGACCAGTACCTGATGCGGGGCGGCTCCGTGGTGGTGGCCGACGGTAATTTCATGGTGCAGCCGGACCAGATGACCGGCGGATTGGGCCTGCGCGCGCTGCAGGGCGGTCTGGACCCGGTACTGGAGAGCTACGGCGTCACCGTCGAGCCGGCGCTGGTGATGGATCCGCAGAATACACCCTTCCCGGTGATGGTCGACCGTCAGATGGGTGACATGCCCATGCAGCAGATCCAGGCGGTGGATTATCCTTACTTCGTGCAGGTCGTGGGCGAGGGTATGGCGCAGGGCAGCCCCATCGTTTCGAACCTTCCACTAGTGACCTTAAACTGGGCGTCGCCCGTCACGGTCGATGAGGAGAAGAACGCCGATCGCGAGTGGACGGTGCTGCTCTCCTCAAGTACGGGGGCCTGGCTCCAGGAAGCGTCGCAGCAGGATGGGCAGGTGATGCCGCCCAACATCCAGCCGAACTTCGATGCCTATCCCGAGACGGGTTTCCCCGTGGGCGAGGAGACGCAGTCTTACCCGCTGGCGGTCTCCATCCAGGGGAGTTTCGAGAGTGCCTTTAATGATCTGCCGTCGCCCTTTGACGCCGAGGCGGACATCAACGCCGAGGAAGAGGATCCGGCGGAAGAAGAACAGGACATTCCCCCCACCATCGAGTTCTCCCCGGAGACCTCACGGCTGGTCGTCGTCGGCAGTGCCGAGTTCCTGGACGACATTATCCTGGAGCTCTCCAGCCAGATGATCGGTGAGAGCTACCGCAATAACCTGAAGTTGTTACAGAACGCCGTGGCCTGGTCCACTGAGGACGTCGATCTGCTGGAGATTCGCGCGCGAGGGTCGGCGTCTCGGGTACTCTATCCGCTCAGCGACCAGGGACAGTCCTTCTGGGAGGCCGCGAACTACGTGCTGGCGCTCCTGGCGCTGGTGGCGGTCGGGGTCGTGATCAACGTCCGCTATCGTAACGAGCCACCCATGGAGCTGGTCCCGCCGGAAAGTCGATCCACGGAGACAGAGGAGGTACAAGCATGAAACGCCATCAACAGATGCTGGCCGGGTTGCTCGTTGTACAGATTATTTTAACCGTCGTGGTCTTCTGGCCGCGGCCAGCCGCCAGTGGCGAGGCCCCGTCGCTCTTTGCCGATTTGCAAGCAGAGGACGTCACGTCGTTTTTTGTGGCCGACGACCAGGGTAATGAAATTCTGCTAAGTCAGGAGGACGGGGAGTGGGTCATACCGGAGGCCGGGGATTATCCCGCCCGCTCCGGTTCGGTGACCTCCGTACTCTCCAAGACCGTGCAGCTGGAGAGCGGCAACCTGGTCGCGCGCACGCCGGCCAGCCACGATCCGTTGCAGGTCGCAGAGGATAACTTTGTGCGTAAGGTGATCTTGGAGACCGACGAGGAAGTGTCTTACATCCTCTACGTGGGTTCCTCGCCGCGTTATTCGGCCACCCACGTGCGGCTGGAAGGGCAGGATGAGACCTATCTCGTGAGCGGTATCTCCGCCTACGAACTGAACGCCACGCCCAATACCTGGGTCGACACCAGTTATGTTGCGGTGGACGCCGCCGGGCTGGCTGAGGTGGTCCTGGAGAACGCCAATGGCACCTTCACCTTCGTGCCAGAAGGCGAGGACGCCTGGACCCTGGCGGATCTGGCGGACGACGAGACCGCTAATTCCACCCAGATTCGCACGGTAGTCAATCGCGCCAGTCAGGTCAGCCTCAAACGTCCGCTGGGGCTTACCGAGGAGCCGGACTACAGCCTGGGTTCGCCCAACGCGACGGTGACGTTGGTACTTTCTGATACCACGGAGTCGCTCGTCATCGGTGCCCACGACGAGGAGGCTGGCAGTTACGTGGTCAAGTACTCTGGCGCTCCCTATTATGTCACGGTGAGCGAGACGACGCTGAACCAGCTGGTCGACGCGACCCGCGAGACGTTCTTGCAGGTTGAGCCGACGCCCACCCCCACGCCAGTAGAGTAGAAACGCGTCGTCTCCATACCTGATCGAGAGAGGTATCAACGCCCCGGAGTACATATTCCGGGGCGTTTGACTGCTTCTTGTATTGACAAACTTGGTTTCCGATACATACTCTGGCAAAAAGGAGTCCCTTACCGTCTATGACGACCCTGCTTACGGTTATCTTCCCTGTCTTTCTCATCGCGGGCGTGGCTGCACTGGCCCAGCGCTGGTTGGCGTTGGATTTGCGCACGCTCTCACGGACGGCCTTCGACCTCACGGTCCCGGCGTTGATTCTGGACGTGCTCTGGCAGCCTGATCTGGACGTCTCGGCCTTTGGACCGATCGCGTTGGCGACCCTGTTGGTCTCGCTCGTCCTGTGGCTGCTCTTTGAAGGTGCGGCGCGCCTGCTGCACTTTGAGCCTTCGCTGCGGGTCACGTTTGTAGTAGCGGTGTTGCTCACCAACGCCGGCGCCTATGGATTGCCGGTCATCGGTTTCGCCTTTGAGGCGCCCGGTTTGGTCCCGGCGACCGCCTACCTGATTACCTTCAACGTGATGATGCTCTCTGTGGCCAGCCTCTATCTCTCCAGTTTAGGCGAAACCTCGTTGGGGCAGGCGGTGCGGCATCTCTTCAGTCAGCCCTTCGTCTACGCGGCGTTGATCGGGGGATTGACACGCCTGGTAGGGCTTTCGATTCCGGAGACGCTCACCCGAGCGGTGGGGCTTCTGGGACAGGCGGCGCGTCCGCTGCTGCTGATCGTGCTGGGCCTGCAACTTCGACGCAGCCTGGAGGTGGGATGGAAAGCCCGCTATTTTCCGGCGTTGGGGTTGCTCTGCCTGGGACGTTTTCTGGTCGCGCCCCTGCTCGCCGGCTGGTTCGGTGCGCTGTTGGGGCTGTCAGGCGTCAACTATGCGGTCTTCGTTATCGACAACGCGCTGCCCACGGCCATCTTGACGACGGTGCTGGCGACGGAGTTCGACGCTGACGCTGCGTTCGCGACGTGGGGCGTGATCGTCACGACGCTGGTCAGCTTGCTTACGGTGACAGTTTGGATTAACTATCTAACGTAGGGAACGAAGTACATCAGGAGGTTGGGAATGACAGATGAACGTTTCAAAGTAGCGACGTATAATGCCAATTCGATCCGGGCGCGTATGCCCCTGATCCTGGAGTGGCTGGAGAAAGAAGAACCGGACGTGGTCTGTGTACAGGAGACCAAGGTGCAGGACAAGGACTTTCCCACCGAAGATATCGAAAGCGCCGGCTATTACGTCGTCTTCAAAGGACAGAAGGCGCACGCTGGCGTGGCGCTCATCAGCAAGACACCCCCGGAGGAGGTCGCCTACGGCCTGGATGACGGGGGGGAGCCGGACAAGCCCCGGTTGATCCGCGCGTTGGTGCGCGATATTCCCATTATTAACACCTACGTGCCCCAGGGACGCGATCCGGACTCCAAGCACTTTCAGTACAAGCTGGCCTGGTTTGGTCGGCTGCGCATCTTCTTCGACCGCCACTACAGTCCCGATCAACCTTTAATCTGGGCCGGGGATTTTAACGTTGCCACGCAGGATATCGACATCTACGATCCCGACCGCCTGCGGGGTCACGTCGATTTCCATCCGGAGGCGCAGGCTGCGCTGGAGAAGGTGCGCGATTGGGGGTTTGTCGACGTTTTCCGCAAACATCACCCCGACGAGCCCGGACACTACACCTACTGGGACTATCGGGCCAAGAATCCCATCGAGCGGGGGATTGGCTGGCGCGTCGATCACATCTGGGCGACGGAGCCGCTGGCCGAGCGCTCGTGCCGAGCCTGGATCGACGTGGATGCCCGACGTGCGGAACGTCCCTCCGATCACACGTTCCTGGTGGCCGAATTCGATCTTTAGCGCGCACCGTTTGACAGTACCCCTTCACGGAAATCCGGGCTACGCCGGACGGGGCTAATATGTGCGGCGGTCTTCCGGGCGACCAACAGCACACTCAAGGATATCGCCTCAACGTTGGAACACAGCGGACGGGAGAAAGGCGGTCCAGTTGTGATTTGTGGTCTGGCAGGGGGAAACGGTATTAGGGTGTACCCAGGTGCGACGCACCTTATGCCGTAATTAAGGATTTCGAAGCGAGTGGTCGGCGAAGACCCTCGCCAATGTCGCAGAACGTGCTTAGCCGCGCACAAGGTAAACGAAGCCAGGTTGAGGACCGGGGTACGCGTTGCCAGGAGGCGTTGAGCAACCTTAGAAAGCCTTAAAACCGCTTCGTTTGCCCAATTACAGGTAAGGTGGTTTATCATCGGAAGGTGTGTTATAATTGAGATCGTTGGGAGTTGAGGCGGTTTTCTTCCAGGGATGATCAGACGATGAGGTTGGACCCTGCTCATCCTTCTTGACATCAAAACAAGATGGGTCTCTGGGACTTTGTCAGATAGTGGAGTGAGTGCTTCTAAAAACCGTGTCCCTAAAACTAAGTAAGTCCGTAAAAGTTTCTTTACTCCAGACATATTCACCATCCG